>JBECKW010000299.1:0-4250 GCA_040235505.1 Desulfobacterales bacterium | reverse complement strand
CATCTCGACAATAATAAACAGAAAAAAACCTTTCATTCTCTGTTGCAGGTCTCGCTCACGCTCTACGACCTCCACCACCTGTCATTTTCATGGACGAGACCGTTGAGGGAGATGCTTTCTGAAAATGAAAAAGCAGAGCTGAAACAACTGCGCAAAGGATTGATATCCGCGAACAGTTTCACATTTAATGGACTGGAGTTTCATCCGTTGCGTCTGAAGAATGCATTCGAGCTGTATTTCGAAAAGGATGTTGAAAAAAGCCGCCAGCAAAAAGAAAAACACGAGGAGCTGTCTCTGGAATATGCGCTTTCGCAAGTGTTTTCCCCAAAGCAGAAAGAGCTGTTCAAGAAACGGCTGGAGGGCCTGCCTCTGACCAAAACCGAAAAAGAATATTATTCACGAGCGGTCAAGAAAAAAGTTGTTGCGCTGGCCAATCCGGAACTGCATCGGCTGGCACAGCGACTGATGTCGTATTGACTCTGTCAAATTGGACCCGCCATGGTATATTCAAAGCGAT
The DNA here is from genome assembly GCA_040235505.1 of Desulfobacterales bacterium. Taxonomy (GTDB): domain Bacteria; phylum Desulfobacterota; class Desulfobacteria; order Desulfobacterales; family JAFDDL01; genus JBECKW01. The sequence goes on along the minus strand of JBECKW010000299.1, from coordinate 3,733 downwards.
CATATTGATCTTTTAAGTGAACTAATGCACACATAATATATTTATTCACTGTGATTCTATCCCGGTGAGACCGATATCGGGATTTTTCGATATACGGTTTTCTGCATTGAATAGAATTTTGAGAACTTGGTCCCGACTAAGTCCCATAAGGCATCCAAAGGCCACATGAACATAGAAGAGCCCTGCACCGGTCAGGGTAATGCCCGAAACTGCCAGGAACCCTGGCCCGTGAACGGCGCCTGCAAGCGGCAGGGTCTCCGGCCACTGATCAGGAAAGCCGTTCCAGAACTATTCAGGCAACGCCCCGAGATCTGATCCCCAACCGGCGCATATGGGGCTTTCGAAAACCAGGGAAAAGATTGCCCCTCTGACATTGTCAAGTCGGCGTCCTGGAGGGTTGTCTCGCAAATGTCACGGATATTGCCGCGAGTGCATTGGCCACTGCGAAGACAACGAATGCATTGCGATAACTCAGAGTCGCGTCGTAAATCACACCTGCGATCATCGGTCCGAAGGCTGCACCGCATTGGATGAAGAGGCTGGCAAGCCCGAATACCGAACCGAAGGAGATCATTCCGAAGCATTCGCCGATGAGCAGAGACTGGATGATGAACGCAGCACCCATGGTAACACCGAAACAGGCGGCACAGAGGTACAACACCGGCCTTGAATGGAAAAAGGCCAAAATCAAAACAGTCGCCGCCTGGCAGAGCAGTGTATAAAAGACGACGGTTCTCTTATCGTATCGATCGATAATATTGCCGATCACCAGACGGCCTGACATGCTGGCCGCGGTGGTGATGCTCACCATAAAGGCGGCCTCGGTCACCCCGACGAATTGACTCATGAACGATATCTGATGAATACCGACGGCGATCATGGAGGTCATCGCCAGCAGGAACGTGATCACAATGGCCCAGAAGGTCGATGTTCGCACGACCTCTCCAGTGGACCACCTCCGAAGCTGATGATCGTCTCCCCAGGCGGTTTCAGCCTTTCCGGCAGGGGAATCGGTCGGGGCTTCCCCGTCGGGATACTGGCCGATATCCGACGGGCGTTGTTTTATAAACAGCAGGGTTACCGGAATCATGACGACACTGAGGCTGATGCCCAATATCACCAGCGCTGTTCTGATCCCCCAGAAAGAGATGGCATAGGACGCCGCCGGCACAATAATGATACCGCCCAGGCTGATGCCGGTCATGGCGATGCTCAGCGCCATTCCACGCTTTTTGACGAACCAGTTGGTGATGACGGCGCTGATGGCGATGATGCTCGTACCAGTGAACCCGGTGGCCATGACGGCATAGCAGACAAAGAGCTGCCACACTTCGCTGATAAAGCCGAGGCAGATCAACCCCAGACTGTTGATGATGGCCCCCAGCACCAGGATCGGTCTGGCGCCCAGCGTATCGACCTTTCTGCCGACAACGACACCAACAATACCGACGATAATGAAGTAAAATGTGATGGCAGAGGATATGATGCTTTTGTTCCAGCCATGCAGATTTCGAAGGGGATCCAGTATCACCCCGTTGCAGTGATAGCCGATGCCGGAAGAGACGAACATCAATGCCATGCAGGCATAGACAATTCGCCAGCCGTAAAAGGTTGTTTTCTTATGCCGGGCCAGATATCGTTCCATTTTTCCAAGTCTACGAGGGAATTTAACCCACTCGATTTACACAGAAATTAAACAGTGTATTCCTTCTCAAAGACGTTTCGTACATACCCCGTCACCGAATACTTTTCAGCCGGAGATGCCAGCTTACGCCCAGATTCCCGAGCACGTAATCATCCTCTCCCATATCACAGATACAATCAATCCTTTGATATAAAAATAGTTTATTGAATGGCACAACTTCAATATGTTACAAAACGAGCCATAACCATAAAATTCATTCTTAGGAGTGGCCTCATAGTGTCCTCGAATGGCTCCATAGTGTCCGCTAATGGCTTTTAAATACCTATCCAGGAGGTTGAAACACGTTTTAGGGCACAAGCTACAACACAAAAACCTAAACATTGCAAAACATGATAACCTAAAAACAGCACAACCTAATAACCTAAATGTCATTTGACACAATAACCTAAACATGATAAACCTCAATAACCTAAAAATAATACATACACCTACATCGGATATCAGGTTAAAAAAATGCCGACACCACAAGATAAGCTGGCAGAATCTCTCGCCGTTTTGAAAAAACTTCAGGACGAAGGCATTGTTGCAATTCATACAAAAAACATGACGCGCACACACCGGGAGCGTCTTGTTAAAAGCGGATTCATCAAAGAAGTGATGAAGGGATGGTATGTTCCATCCCGCCCTGAAGAGCCGGCCGGAGAGAGCACGGCCTGGTATGCCTCATTTTGGGGGTTCTGTGCTGATTATCTTAATTCAAGATTTGGCGATCAGTGGTGCCTGTCCCCTGAACAATCTTTGAACATTCATAGCGGAAACTGGACCGTCCCCGGGCAGCTGCTTGTTCGCACCCCAAAAGGGGGCAACAAGCCGGTATCCCTTCTTCATCAAACATCCATAATGGACCTTCGCCTGAAGTTACCGGCCCAGAACGATTTAGAAAGCAAAGAAAACTTACGTATTATGACCCTGCCCGCCGCATTGATTTCATGCGCTCCCGGCTATTATTCAAATAATGCGGTAGAAGCCCGAGCTGCGCTGTCCATGATCTCTGATGCTTCGGATATTTTACACAAACTTCTGGAAGGCGGACATAGCACAATAGCGGGAAGGCTTGCAGGGGCTTTCCGAAATATCGGGAAAAATAGTATTGCCGATAATGTTGTTGAGGCCATGAAGGCGGCTGGATACAGCATCATGGAGGATGATCCCTTTAAAGAAAAAACGCCCATTATTTTTAGCGACCGGGAGCTTTCTCCATATGTCAACCGGATACGGATGAACTGGGCAGATATGCGCGGTGTTGTCCTGGAAAATTTTCCGCCCCCCCCTGCAATACGCCGGAACACCGATGAATATCTTCAGCATGTCGAAGATCTATATCTGACCGATGCCTACCACTCACTTTCAATAGAAGGATATCGCGTCAGTGAAGAGCTCATTGAGCGTGTCCGTTCAGGGAGTTGGGACCCGGGCACAAACCGTAAGGACAAAGAATACGCAGATGCTCTGGCTGCCCGTGGTTACTGGCAGGCCTTTCAGGCGGTAAAGAAAAGTTTGGCAAAAGTTCTGAATGGTGCCTCTTCAGGGACAGTAGCCGGTCATGATCATGCCATATGGTACAGAGAATTGTTTGCCCCGAGTGTAAACGCCGGTCTTATATCCGCATCTGACCTTGCGGGTTACCGCAGCCAACCTGTCTATATCCGAAAATCAATGCATGTACCGCCCCGCTACGAAGCCGTGCGTGATCTTATGCCAGCATTCTTCACTCTCTTAAAAGATGAAGAAGAGCCCGCTGTAAGGGCAGTGTTAGGTCACTTTTTCTTTGTATATATCCACCCCTATATTGATGGAAATGGCCGCATGGGAAGATTTCTGATGAATGTGATGTTGGCCGGTGGTGGTTATCCATGGACAGTTATTCCGCTTGAAACCCGCTATGATTACATGGCTTCCCTGGAAGAAGCGAGCGTAAGAAGGAATATTGAACCGTTTTCCAGATTCTTAGCTGAACTCGTTCAAAAATCAGCAATCTCAATTCACCGATAAAACGATCTCCCGAGCAAACGCTGGCAATCACCGCAT
>JBECKW010000173.1:0-3331 GCA_040235505.1 Desulfobacterales bacterium | reverse complement strand
AGCCAACTGACTGAGAACTGTGGTGTAATCATCCCCCACACCGAACCCGATCGTGAACAGAGGCACACCTGCTTGCTGTGCGGCGGCTATGGCTTCATCCAGCCCCGTACCCTCCGGTGAACTCGTATCTTGCCCGTCGGTAATCAGCACGATGACGTGCCTGTTTCCAGGCGTAGCGCTTCCCATGTATGCACTGGCATCCAGCACGGCCTGATACAGGGCCGTATCCCCACTGGCTTGATTTATGCTGTCAATCACGGAATCCAAAGTATCCTTCCCCTGTTCGTTGGCGAGAATAAAATCTTGAACCGACTCCCCCCCAGTTGCGGTAATTCTAAAGATCGCCACCTGATTGGCACTGTTCATATCATCAATAAACACCTTTGCCGCCGCTTTAATGCTATCTAACACATCCGCAACACTGCCACTGGTATCGATGAGCAGTATGACAGACAGGTCGGGGTTGGTGACCACATCGTTGAAAATCGTATTGCCGGAGCCCCACTGAATCTCAGCGTCGTCTTCATACAGCTTGAAGTCCGTCGCGTCCAAACCAGTCACGGGATTATCATTGGAATCGGTCACGGAAACAATGAGCCGGACAGCGGGGCATTCAGTTTCGACCTGATTGATGGAAACATTGTACCCCCAGCCATACCCGTCGAGGTTTACACCGACGAAATTCTGATCCGAACCTGAAATCGGGACAACAAAGCCATCAAGATGGTCTCCCTGCGTTGTGGGGTTAAAACGACCCTGAATGCCGCAGGTTTCGGAGGGGGTCAATGTGTTTCCCGAACACGTGTCGCCATCTTCCACAATGGTGAACGGCAAATTGGGGCCTTCAACCTGGCCGAGAGGGAGATTGATGGTGCCTACGTTCTTGAGGGTCACCGTCTGATCTGCAATATGGTTCAGCACAACCCCTCCGAAGGACATTTCCAACTCACTGTACCCAGGGTAGGACGGGCCGCCATCGCTGCTATTATCGCTCCCCCCGCCGCCGCATCCGGACAGCCCCAAAAGAGCGACACACATTATGGCAAGAAATGCCGGGAAAAATAGTTTTTTGATACTGCATTTATTCAACATCAGACCCCCCGTGGTTAAAATTCAAGGCACCCCCTTAAAAAGCAACAACTCAAAAGAAATGCCAACCATCTGTTATTTCAAAGCATCTCTTTGCTTTTCCACCATACCTGTTAAAATCCAGAATCTTTTTAAATCCACCGTATCGTTTCATTGGGAACCATCATCTGTCTTTTGAATCGGCATCACTCATATCAAACTTTAGCATGAAAATAAAAAGAAAATAGGTTCATCTATAGAAAATATAATGCGGGCAAACATCCGACCGCGCTAATTGTGATAAATCTGCGGCTGATTCGGATGGATTCCAGGCGCCTTTATCAGCTCATTTCGATATCGCATCCTGTTCCTCCCTTAAAGAGGCATTTTGAAAATCGGGGAAAAATGCTATAGGAAGATCTTATGAAAAGAGACGCAGGGGGAAAAAAGGCCGCGGACGGTCTCGAACTCGACAAAATAAACCTTTCGGATTTTGCGCAGGGGAATGCCCTTAGACCGATGCCGGACGCAGACGAATCGCCACAGCAGCCCCCGGACAACGCCTCGAAGCGTTATAAAAAGTTTCGAATGGCATTGTTTGCGATCCTGGGAATATTGGTGCTGCTTATGGCCCTCATCGCCCTTGTCAAACAACAGGATTTATCCTTCGGCCTTTTTACCGGAAAGTCCGATGGCTCCCTGAAGGGCCACCTGAAGGTCGGCCCCATTTCCGCGACACTTTCCAACGACGATATTATCAGATTTACCGTCGATATTGACTGCGGCAATGAAAAACTCAAGGATGTACTTTCCAAAAGAGACTCCCAGATCCGGGATAAAATTGTTTCCATCATCACCACTCCGGAAGCCGAACAGTTATTGGAAAAACGCCAGTACGACGCACTTAAAAGTAAAATCAGGAAGGGTCTCGACGATATCACCACCGAGCCTATCGGTGATGTCTACTTTTCCGATCTGATAACCTATTAGCCGTCTACTTGTTCTCCATCAACTTCCGAAGTACATACGGCAGGATCCCTCCATGCTGAATATAGGCCACGTCCACGTCCGTGTTCAGCCGGGCCGTGACGGAAAAAGCGACGGTGCTGCCGTCCTTGCGGGTAACGGTAACCTGAAGCGGTTTCAAGGGTTTCATGTCGCGAATTCCCTTTATTTCGTATAATTCCGAACCGTCCAACCCCAGGCTTTCCCAACTGTCACCGTTTTGAAAGGTCAGGGGAAGCACCCCCATCCCCACCAGGTTGCTGCGATGAATACGCTCGAAGGATTCGGCGATCACGGCCCTCACGCCCAGAAGAATCGTCCCTTTGGCGGCCCAGTCCCGGGAGGAACCGGTGCCGTATTCCTTGCCGCCGAGGACGATCAGGGATGTTTTTTCCTTCTGGTAGGCCATGGCCGCATCATAGATAAAGGCCTGGGAGGCTTCGGGGAATTTCAGGGTCCAGCTCCCTTCCTTTCCTGATACCAACTTATTTTTAATACGAATATTTCCGAATGTCCCCCGCATCATCACCTCATGGTTTCCCCGGCGGGACCCGTAGGAGTTAAAATCCTTGGGCGACACCCCTCGGTCCATAAGATACCTGCCGGCCGGGTACTCCTCGGGGATGGCACCGGCCGGTGAAATGTGGTCGGTGGTGACCGAGTCCCCCAGAAGCGCCAGAACCCGGGCGCCGGCCACATCTTCCGGAGAAACGGTCTCTTTCGAAAGATGGGTAAAATACGGCGGGTTTCGAATATAGGTGGAGGTTTCGTCCCAGTCGTAGGTGGTGCGTTCCGCCGCGGGCAGTTTTCGCCAGAATTCGTCCCCCTCGAAGATGGAAGAATATTCCTCTTCGTAGAATCCGGGTTTCACGTGGCGCGACACCAGTTCGTCGATCTCATGTTGTGAAGGAAAAATGTCCTTGAGAAACACCTGCCGCCCATCGGCGCCGATCCCCAGCGGTTCCCGAACCATATCGAAATCCACCCGGCCCGCCAGGGCAAAGGCCACCACCAGCATGGGGGAGGCGAGGTAATTTCCGCGGATCTTTTGATGAATCCGGGCTTCGAAATTCCGGTTTCCGGACAGCACCGATGCCACGGTGAGGTCCTTTTCCGAGATGGCGGCCTCGATGTTCGGGTGCAGGGGGCCGCTGTTACCGATGCAGGTCATGCAGCCGTAACCGGCCAGATGAAACCCGAGGGTCTCGAGATAAGGCATCAGACCGGCATCCTCGAGGTACCGGGTCACCACCCGGGA
>JBECKW010000171.1:0-12086 GCA_040235505.1 Desulfobacterales bacterium | reverse complement strand
CCGCCGGGCGTTCCCGGGGGTCCTGGATGCTCAGGGCCGCCACGATCACCGCTACCTCCGGCAGGCACCCCTCCTGTTTCGCTTCGATGAGCATGCGCGAAAGCCGTGGGTCCAGGGGCATGGCCGCCATCTGCATCCCCTGTTTGGTGAGGATATGAGGCGGCGTGCCTTCAGCCGCATTCGGGTCCTTCGGCGCATATTCGATGGCCCCGAGTTCCATGAGAAGATCCAGGCCGTCCTGGATGCTCTTTTCTGGCGGCCGGTCCAGGAAAGGAAAGCCCGAAATATCCGGCAGCTTCAGGGAAATCATCCGGAGAATGACCTCTGCCAGATTTGCCCGGAGGATTTCCGGCCGGGTGAACCGGGGACGCGCGTTATAATCGTCCTCGGAAAAAAGGCGGAAACAGACCCCGCTGCGGACCCGGCCGCACCTGCCCATGCGCTGGTCCGCGCTGCTCTTCGAAATATCGATTACCGGCAGGGCGGTGGTACGCGTCCGGGGGTTGTACTGGGAAACCCGGGCAAGGCCCGTGTCCACCACGTATTTAATGCCAGGAATGGTGAGAGAGGTTTCGGCAATATTGGTGGCCACGATGATTTTGCGGGCCGCCCGGGCGGAAAACACCTTTGCCTGGTCCGCGGCGGTGAGGCGGGCAAACAGGGGCAGCACCAGCGTATCGGGAAACTTTCGGCCCTCGAGCATTTCGATGGTGTCCCGGATGTCCTGCTCGGTGGGCATGAAGACGAGGATGTCTCCGTCCCGGGACTCGCGTAAAATGTCCGCCACCGCAGCCACAGCGCGCTCCACGTGAGTGAGTTCCCCGTCACCGTTTTCCGTTTTTTCATCTGCCGTTTCCCACCGGATCTCCACTGGAAAGGTCCGGCCCGAGACCTCGATGACGGGGGCTCCGTCAAAGGCGGCGGCGAATTTTTCCGTGTCGATGGTGGCGGAAGTAATGACGAGCTTGAGGTCCCGTCTTCGTTTGAGGAGCGTTTTGAGGATACCCAGCAGGAAATCGATGTTGAGGCTCCGTTCGTGGGCTTCGTCCACGATCAGGGTGTCGTATTCTCCCAGCCGGGGGTCATTCTGGGTTTCCGCCAGCAGAATGCCGTCGGTCATGATTTTGATATAGGCCTCGGAGGCGGTCTTGTCATGAAACCGGATTTTGTACCCCACGGATCGGCCCGTATCCTCCCCCAGTTCCTCGGCGATCCGGCCCGCCACGGTCACCGCCGCAATCCGCCGGGGCTGGGTGCATCCGATTTTTCCGTCGATCCCCCGGCCCGCTGCCAGGCAGAACTTGGGGATCTGGGTGGTTTTCCCGGAGCCGGTTTCCCCGGAGACGATCACCACCGGGTGCCGCCGGATCGCCTCGACGATCTCGTCCTTTTTTTCCGTGATGGGCAGCGTCTCCGGAAATGAAATTCGGGGGACGGCGCGGATCCGCTCCCGACGAAGGGCCATGGAACCTTCCAGTCGCCTGGAGAGTTCCTGAAGCGCCCGGGCGGTTTTTTCCGCGTCGGAGCCTTTTCCTGCCTTCCGCCGGATCCGGTCCAGTTCCCGCCGGATGCGGAACCGGTCCGATCCGAGGGCGCTTTGGATTCCTCTGGAGATTTGCTTTATCTGTTTTTCGATATCGGACATTGCTATCCAACCAATCTGGTACGACAGGGTTCAAGGGGTCAAGGGCTCAAGGGGCAAAGTGAAAAACCTCAGTGAAATAGGTGGATGACCCGGATTTTTATCGGAGGTGATAGGGGAATTCCTCTGACCGAAATTCATGCAGATACGAACCAAATCCCTTGGATCCTTGACCCCTCGACCCCTTGAACCCTTTTCTACTGGCTGCCTATACGCTATTTTCCGGATTGACTCAAGATTGCCTTGGCGGGAAGAAGACCCGTGGCGGCGGCGGATACGATATTGCCGGCCACGCCGGGGCCGTCGCCGGCAACGAACATGCCGGGGATGCGGGTCTGAAGGTTGTTGTCGGTTTCGATCTGGGTGGCGAAAAACTTGATTTCCGGGGCGTACAGGAGGGTCTCGTCGTTGGCGACTCCGGGGACCACCAGGTTGAGGGTCTCGAGGCCCTCGGTGAGGTTGGCGACGATGCGTTCAGGCAGGGCCATGGCGATATCGCCGCAGATGACGTTGGTAAGGGTCGGTTCGATATAGCCCTTTCCCACCCGCTGCCAGGTGCTTCTTCTGCCGCGTTTGAGGTCCCCGAAGCGCTGCAAAATGGGCTTTCCGCCCCCGATGAGGGAGGCCAGGGCGCCGATGGCCTCTCCGTAGGCCTGGTTGTCGGTGACCGGTTCGGTCAGCACCACCTTGGAGAGGAAAGCGAAGTTGGTGTTTTCCGATTTTTTATCCCGGTAGGCGTGGCCGTTGACACAGACGAAGTCCCGGTAGTTTTCGAGGCTGACGAATCCGCCGAAATTGGTGCAGAAGGTTCGGGTGGAATCATCGTATTTCCGGGTCTGAATGAAGAAGGTCGGATCGTAGATTACCTCGCACAGGTCCCGCATGATATCGTTATGGACCTCCACCCGGACCCCTACCTCGATCCCCCGGTGGCGACGGCCCAGATCGTATTTTTCCGCCACCCGGCCCATCCAGTCCGCCCCCACCCGGCCGGGGGCCAGGATGACGCTGCGAGCCCGGTAAGTTGCTCTGTCGGTAAGGACTCCGGCGATGCGGCCTTTCTCCACCACCACATCCCTGGCCTCTTCGCCCGTATGCATGGTGGTGCCCGCCTTCAGGAGATGATCGTGCATGGCGGCGATATGTCCCGGCAGATGATCGCTCCCCAGATGTTTCTGGCGGATCAGCAGAAGGTCCACGCCGTGCCTTTTGGCGATTTTTCGAATTTCCCGGGCCCGCCCCATGTCCGTCGGGTACACGGGACCGTTCATGCCGAAACGATTGAAGACGGTCTCGGTTTCATCGATGAGGGCCCTGGCGTCGGTGAGGGAGAGAAACTGGGTGAGGTCGGTTTTGCCCAGCTTATGGATGAAATTGAGCTTTCCGTCGGAAAAAAGTCCCGCTCCCCCGATGCCACTCAGGATACTGCAGGGCCGGCAATTTTTACACTTCCGGGTTTCGCTGATGGGGCATTTTCGTTTCAATGGCGGCAGGCCCTTTTCCAGCAGCAGTACCTTGAGCTTCGAATGTTCGGCCAGATAATACGCCGCCATCAACCCCGCCGGCCCGCCTCCGACGATGATTACGTCCCAGGTTTGTGGTGTTGCCTTTTTGGCCATGGCAAATCTCCGGTTAAAAGACGAACATCCGATACTACGTTAACAGACGGACGTCCAACATCCAACATCGAACATCCAACGTCCAATGGAAGGATGATTTCTATTTTTGATAAAAGCGGATTGGGAAACTCAAACTAATGCCAAATTACAATTTTTTAAAATAGTTACCAGCCAACAGCAGAGCATCGTTTATGCCCCATCTAAAATTCGACTTCAACCTCTCATTGGATGTTGGATGTTCGATGTTGGACGTTCATCTGTTTATCCTCTTTCCGGGCCTCTATATACCGAGCACTTGGTCGCCACTTCGGCTGCTTCCTGGAGGGCTTCGGCGAAGGTGGGGTGGCCGTGTACCGTCCGGGCGATGTCTTCGGCGCTGGCACCGAATTCCATGGCCAGTACGCATTCCCCGATCATTTCCGCCGCCCGGGGGCCGAGGATATGGATCCCCAGCACCTGGTCGGTTTTGGCCTCGGAGATGATTTTGACGAATCCGTCGGTTTCTCCCATGCACCGGGCCCGGCCGTTGCCGGCAAAGGGGAACGTCCCCACACAGTAGCCGATGCCCTGCTTTCGGGCCGCATCCTCCGTCAGCCCGACACTGGCGACCTCCGGGAAGGTATAGACAACCGAGGGGATGGCGTCGTAGTTGACCAGTCCGGGAAGGCCGGCGAGCCGTTCGGCCACGGCGACTCCCTCGGCCGAGGCCTTGTGGGCCAGGGCCGGCCCCGGAACAAGGTCGCCGATGGCGTAAATATCGGCAGCGCTGGTTTGAAAACCGTCGTCCACCGTGACATGCCCGGTTTTTGCGTCCGTGGCAACCCCGGCGGTTTCGAGCCCGAGGCCTTCGGTGTTGGGACGTCTTCCCACCGCGACCAGGACCCGGTCCCCGGAAAGGGTTTCCTTTTTCCCGCCGGTCTCGATGGTAACATTCACCTCCTTTCCGCTCGCCTTGGCCCCCGTGACCTTCGCCCCCAGTTTGAAGACCATGCCCTGCTGGGTCAGAAGGCGTTTCAGGGTCCGGGCGGCCAAACTGTCCAGGCTGCCGGCGATCTGGGGCAGCATTTCGAGGACCGTGACCTTGGCCCCCAGCCGCAGCCACACGGATCCAAGCTCCAGGCCGATATAACCGCCCCCCACAATGATCAGATGATCGGGTACCGCGTCCAGGGCGAGGGCCTCGGTGGAGGTGAGGATCCGCTTTCCGTCAAAAGGAAGTCCAGGAAGTGCCACGGGGACACTTCCCGTGGCAAGGAGAATCGCTCCGGCCGTTATTATCTCCGGCTTTTTCTTGCTGCCTCCGCTTGAAACCGCCACCCGGCCCTTTCCCTCGAGTCTCGCGGTTCCCCTCACGATGCGGACCTTGTTTCCCTCCAGAAGGCTTCGGACGTTTGCGGTGAGGCCTTCCACCACGGCCTCTTTCCGTTTCATCATGACGGGCAGGTCCAGGGTGATCCGGCCGGTCTTGATACCGTGGTCTGCAAACTTCGTTTTGGCAGCAAAAAAATGCTCACTGGAATCCAGCAGCGCCTTGCTGGGGATGCAGCCGGCGTTCAGGCAGATGCCCCCCAGCCGCTCCTCCTTTTCGATGCACGCCACGGACATGCCCAGCCGGGCCGCCCGGGCCGCCGCCACGTAGCCTCCCGGGCCGCTTCCGATCACAATCAGATCCACTTTTTCTTCCGCCATTTTTTCTCCCGATTTCAAAAAAACGAGTTTCACCACGAAGGACACGAAGAGCACGAAGAAAAGACTTGATGAAATGTAGTTTTATCTTCTTCGTGCTCTTCGTATACCCCTCAAGGGGGTATTAAACAGAATCCTTCGTGGTTTGATTTAAACTGATATTCTGATCTCTGACATCCGATCTCTGACCTCTGCCGTTAAATCTCCAGCATTATCCGCTCCGGCTCTTCGATGAGTTCCTTGACCCGTTTCAGGAAACTCACCGCCTCCCGTCCGTCCACGATGCGGTGATCATAGCTCAGGGCCACGTACATCATGGGACGGATGACGATCTGGTCATCGATCACCACCGGCCGCTTTTCGATCTTATGCATGCCCAGGATACCGCTCTGGGGCATGTTGAGAATCGGGGTGGAGAGAAGCGATCCGTATACCCCGCCGTTTGAGATGGTGAAAGTGCCGTCTTCGAGTTCAGAGAGAGCCAGCCGGTTCTGCTCTATTTTTTTCACGAACTCGACGATGCTTTTTTCGATGTCCGCATAGGTTTTTTTCTCGGTGTTCCGGATCACCGGCACCACCAGGCCACGTTTTCCGCCGATGGCAACGCCCATGTGCACATAATGATGATAGACGATGTCGTCGCCGTCGATAAAGGCGTTTATCTCCGGAAATTCCTTGAGAGCCACCGTGCAGGCCTTGATGAAAAAGGACATGAACCCCAGGGATACATCGTATTTTTCCCGGTAGGCATCCTTGTAATGGGCCCGAACCGCCATGACTTCCGTCATGTCGATTTCGTTGAAGGTGGTGAGCATGGCCGTATTCTGTTTCGCTGCCACCAGGTGCTCGGCGATCCGTTTTCGAATGGGCGACATGGGTTTTCGCTCTACCCGGTTTTCTTCTTCGGGCTCGCATTCCGGTTTTTCTTCTATCGGTGGAGCGGCAGATGGGACCGGTTCAGGGACATTTTCTTCCAGATGCGCCAGCACGTCCGTCTTGGTAATGCGCCCCCCCCGGCCGCTGCCGGTAATCTTTGAAGCATCCAGACCGTGCTTCGCCACCAGATTCCGAACCGCAGGCGAGAGACCGGAAGGCTTCTTTTCGGCTGCAGGTGCGGTCTTTCTTTCCGTCGCCGGCACCGGCGGCGGGGTGGACGCCCTCGGTGGTTCCGGGGGTGCTTCAGCCTTTTTCAGCTCCTTCGGTGCCGGTGCGGGCTGGTCCGTCATCACCTCTATGACCGCTGCAACGGTGCCGACGGGGACAGCCTCCCCTGCCTGAACCCGGATGTGAAGCACTCCCCGGGCCGGGGCCACCACTTCCAGGGTCACCTTGTCGGTTTCAATGGCAAAGAGCGTTTCGTCTTTTTCCACGATCTCGCCGTCCTGCTTGAGCCACTCGGCCAGGGTCGCTTCCTTGACAGATTCCCCCACGCTCGGGATTTTGACTTCTATTTCCATATTTCACCTTTTTAGAAGGTCGTTAACTTTGTGCCTTTGTGCCTCTGTGCCTTCCGGCTGTGCCGGATTAGGAAGTCGGTGTATGCTCGGCCCTTCCCACTGCCTTGTCCACGATTTCGTTCTGCTGCTGGCGGTAGATGGCTGAAATACCGGGAGCCGGAGCCGCGGCGGCATCCCGTCCTACATACCCCACCGGTTTGCCGACCAGTTTTTCGAGTTGCGGCCGTATAAACCATCCGGCCCCCATATTTTCCGGCTCCTCCTGGACCCAGAGCCAGGTTTTTACGCCCTGAAAAGATTCGATGACTTCCCTGAGCCGTTCCTTCGGAAACGGGTAGTACTGTTCGATGCGAACCAGTGCCGGGATGTTTGCCTTTACCTGTCGGCGCCGTGCCAGAAGCTCGTAGTAAATTTTGCCGCTGCAGAAAATCACTTTCTTCGGCCGATCCGGCGGGTCCGGATCGTTCAGGACCGGATCGAACGTGTCCCGGGAGAGATCCGACGGAGAAGAGACGACCTCCGGGTGGCGCATGAGGCTTTTGGGTGTGAAGATCACCAGGGGCTTTCGGTACCCTGCTTTTGCCTGTCTCCTGAGAAGGTGGAAGTACTGCGCCGGGGTCGAGGGCTGGCAGACCTGGAGGTTCTCTTCCGCGCACAACTGCAGAAAACGCTCCGGGCGGGCGCTGGAGTGCTCGGGTCCAAGACCTTCATACCCATGGGGGAGAAGGAGCGTCAGGCCGCTCAGGCGCCTCCATTTGGACTCCCCGCCAGCCAGATACAGATCGATGACGGTCTGGGCACCGTTTGAAAAATCCCCGAACTGGGCTTCCCAGAGGGTGAGTCCCTCGGGCCGGGCCAGGGAACAGCCGTATTCGAAGCCCAGTACGCCCACCTCGGAAAGGAGACTGTTGTAACATTCAAAGGGCGCCTGGTCGCCGGAAAGGTGATTGAGGGGTTCGAAAAACTCCCCGGTTTTCTGGTCCGTGAGGACGCTGTGGCGCTGGCTGAAAGTGCCCCGGCGGCTGTCCTGGCCGCTCAGGCGTACCGGGATGCCCTCGGTCAGGAGCAGACCGAACGCCAGGGTTTCCGCCCAGGCCCAGTCGATTCCTTCCTTCCCGGCGATCATTTTGGCCCGCCGGTCGAGCAGCCTCCGGAGGGTCCGGTGAAGCGAGAAGCCCTCCGGAACCCGGTTGAGCTTTTCCCCCAGGGCCTTCAGTGTCCGAAGGGGGACGCCGGTTTTGACTTTGGAAAAGGTATAGTCGCTTTGAAAGCCCTTCCACTCGTCGTAAAATCGGTCCTCGGGAAGCGAACAGGTTGCCTTTTTCGCCGTATCGAAGGCAGCTTCGAGGCAGTCGGTGATGCCCGCCTGAATTTTTTCAGCATCTTCGTCGGTGGCGACCCCTTCGCTTTCAAGCAATGACAGATAGAGCTTGTAGAGGGGCGGTCGGCTCCGGATGCGATCGTACATCATGGGCTGGGTGAAATAAGGTTCGTCGCCTTCGTTGTGCCCGTAGCGCCGGAAGCAGACCAGGTCGATCACCACGTCCTTCTGAAAGCGCATCCGGTAGTCGCAGGCCAGCCGGATCACATGGACCGCGGCATCGGGGTTTTCACCGTGCACGTGAAAGATGGGCACCATGAGCATTTTGGCCACGTCCGTGGCGTAACGGGTGGAACGGGCGTTTTCCGGCAACGTGGTATAGCCGATCTGGTTGTTGACCACCACGTGAATCGTTCCGCCGGTCCGGTACCCGTCCAGCCGGGACATGTTGAGCACTTCGCAGACAATGCCCTGGCCGGCAAAGGCGGCATCCCCATGAAGCAGCACCGGCATCACCCGGTTTTGGTCCTGATCGTTTAACTGGACCTGGCGGGCATGGGCGAACCCCTCCACCACCGGGTCCACGGACTCCAGATGGCTGGGATTGCTCATGAGCGCCACCCGCATGGCTTTCCCGCCCGGGGTGTCGATATCCGCCAGGTACCCCTTATGGTACTTCACATCCCCGGATCCGTGGATGCTTGTGGGATCGTAGGTACTTTCAAACTCGCAGAAGATTTCGTCGTAGGATTTCAGAAGCACATTGGCCTGGACATTCAGGCGTCCCCGGTGACTCATGCCCAGGATGATTTCTTTCACTCCCAGATTTCCGGCATGGTCCACCAGCGCATCGAGCACGGGGATCACGACGTCCGCCCCTTCCAGGGAAAACCGGGTCTGGCCCGGGTATTTCCTGTTCAGGAACGACTCGAAAAGCTCCGACTGGCAAAGTTTTTCGAGGATCCGCCGCCGCTGGTCAGCGGAAAGATCCGGCCGGTTTCGTTCGGGTTCCATCCGCTCCTGCAGCCAGGCCCGTTCTTCCGGATCCTGGAGGTGCATGTATTCCACCCCGATTTCGCGGCAGTACGTTTCCCGGAGGGCCCCCATAATCTCTTTTAAAGTGGCGCGGCCCCTTTCCGGGAAAAGATCCGTGTAGAACTCCCGGTCCAGGTCCTCCACGGAAAGGCCGAAGGCCGGAAGGTCGAGAAGCGGATGCTCCGTGGAGCAGGAAACCAGCGGGTCCAGGCACGACAGAAGATGACCGATATCCCGGTACCGATGAACGAGGGTTTCTATCCGGGCTTGAACAAGAGCTTGGTCTTCGGTGCAGGCTCCGTCAGGTCCCTTCCCGTCGGTTGCGAGTTCGAACCCCTTGAAAAAATTATTCCAGTCGGAGGAGAGAGCCTCGGGGTCCTTTTTCCATAATTCATACTGCTTATCCAGGTAGTCGGCATTCCAGGTTTCCATTCAAACCGCTCCATACTCAAATCCGGTGAGATTGCATGACACAAGCCGGGCCATCGGCTGTTTTCCTGTTGTCTTTCATTGCCCCAATCGTGCAGGTGTATTATTATAGGATGATTAAAACGGAAAAATAAAGCGGGTTTTTATTGACAATGAAAGCCATGGTACTGGAAACACTGAGCCGGATTCTCGAAAACCGGCAGCCGCTGGCGGCCCGGGAGATACCGGAGCCGGTGCCGGGTCCCGGCGAAATCCTGCTGAAGGTCCGGGCCTGCGGCGTGTGTCACACGGAACTCGACGAGATCGAGGGCCGGACGCCTCCGCCGGGCCTGCCGGTCATTTTGGGCCACCAGGTGGTGGGAACAGTGGCCGGCAGGGGAGACGGTGCAAACCGCTTCCAGGTCGGTGAGCGGGTGGGCGTTGCCTGGATTTTTTCCGCCTGCGGCCGGTGTGAATTCTGCCGCCGGGGTGATGAAAACCTGTGCCCGGAATTTCGTGCCACGGGCCGGGATGCCCATGGCGGGTATGCAGAGTATATGAAGGTGTCCGAAGGGTTCGCCTATCCGATCCCCAAGCGTTTTTCGGATATTCAGGCGGCACCGCTTCTTTGCGCAGGCGCCATCGGATATCGGTCCATTCGGCTCACGGGCCTTTCGAACGGCATGCGTCTGGGGCTCACCGGTTTTGGTGCATCGGCCCACCTGGTGCTCAAAATGATACGCCACCGCTACCCCGCCACCCGCGTGTACGTATTTGCCCGAAGCGAGACCGAGCAGGCGTTTGCCCGGGAGCTGGGGGCGGTCTGGGCAGGGTCCACCGAAGCCAGGTCGCCGGAACCCCTTCATGCCATCATCGACACCACCCCCGCCTGGACACCGGTGGTGGCGGCGCTGGAAAACCTTGTACCCGGCGGCCGCCTGGTCATAAATGCCATTCGAAAAGAGTCCCGGGACCGGGAAAAACTGCTTGCCCTCGACTACCCCCGGCATCTGTGGATGGAAAAGGAAATCAAAAGCGTCGCCAATGTGGCCCGCCGGGATGTAACGGAATTTCTGGAACTGGCCGACAGCATTCCCATCCTGCCGGAGGTGGAAACCTATCAGCTGAGCGCGGCAAACCGCGCCCTGGTGGAATTGAAGGAGCGAAAGATCCGGGGGGCGAAGGTGTTGATTACAGAAAGTGCCTGAAACAGAGAGTGCCTAAAGTGCCTAGAGCGCGCTAAAGTGCCTTGAGTTGAGGAATTCTGCCGGGTTGATGACAGGGGCAAAGGGCAGAGGGCATAGAGCATAGGGTAAGGGGCATTGGGTAACTAAATTGCCGCAAGGTTTGGAGGTAACCATGCGATATTTTGATATTTTTAGCAGGTTTTTTTCTGTCTTTACGGCAGGCGGCCCAGCCGCCGATCGTCCACATCGTCCATCCCGTCCACCACGTCCATTCAGTCCGCCACGTCCACTTCTTTTGGCAGGCCTGTTGCTGTTCCTCATTTCCTGCACCGCCGCGGTGACCGCCGAACAAGTTCATGAATCGGTCATCGCAGGTTCCTGGTACCCGGCAAATCCCCAAGTGCTGCGGCAGCAGATCGAAGGGTATCTCAACAAGGTCCCTGTGTCGAAACCCCAGGGGTCGCTGGTAGCGCTGATCTCTCCCCACGCGGGCTACCCGTATTCAGGTCCGGTGGCGGCCTACGCTTACAAGCTTCTGCAGGGGCGCTCCTTTGACACGGTGGTGATCGTCGGCCCCAACCATAATCCTCCGGGCTTCTTGGGCGTGTCGGTATACGATCGGGGGGGATACCAGACGCCTCTAGGGCTGGTGCCACTGGATACGGAATTTATCGATGCCTTGAAAAAAGCGGACGGCGATGTCCGATATGTGGCGACGGCCCACGACCGGGAGCATTCGGTTGAAATCCAGCTTCCGTTTCTTCAAACGGTCATGCCAGGATTCAAGCTCGTACCCCTGGTGATGGGCGATCGGGACTATGGCACCTGCCGGCGTCTGGCCGAGGCCCTGGTCGAATGTGCAAAGGGAAAGTCCGTTCTGCTGGTGGCAAGCTCAGATCTTTCCCATTATCATCCCCGGGGGCTGGCACAGATTATGGACGGCCGTGTGGCCGACCGGGTGGCGAAGTTCGATCCCAAAGGACTCGCCGGCGATATTGCCGAAGACAACGCCGAAGCGTGCGGCAGCGGTCCGATTGTGGCGGTGATGCTGGCGGCCCAAAAGCTTGGTGCCGACCGGTCGGAGGTGCTGAAAGTCGGGGATTCAGGGGATGCCACCGGTGATACCTCACGGGTGGTGGGATATATGGCGGCGGCGCTTTGGTCAACAAAGGAGAAAAAAATGTCAGAAGAAAAAAGCACAGTGAAAGATAAACTGGATGCCGATGAACAGCAGCTTCTGAAGCAGATTGCCCGGGAGGCCATCTCCTGCGCTCTGGAAAACCGGACCTATTCTCTTCCCGAATCGCTTCCGGACAGCCTGAAGGCCCCCTGCGGCGCATTCGTGACGCTGACCATCAACCACCAGCTCCGCGGATGCATCGGGCATATCACCGCCACCGCCCCCCTGGCCGAAACAGTCCGGGAGATGGCGGTGGCCGCCGCTTTCGAAGACCCGAGGTTTTCCCCCCTGACCGCTTCGGAATGGGCCAAAACCGACCTCGAGGTGTCGGTTCTCACGCCGCTCGAGCGGGTGACGAACGTCGAAGACATAAAGCCGGGGGTCCACGGGCTCTATATTCGGAAAGGGATGCGTTCGGGCCTTCTGCTTCCCCAGGTCGCCACCGAATACGGCTGGAATCGGGTAACATTCCTGGAGCAGACCTGCCGGAAGGCGGGGCTTGGGAAAAATGACTGGAAAGATCCGGATGCGGAGATTTACTGGTTCAAGGC
>JBECKW010000150.1:0-8504 GCA_040235505.1 Desulfobacterales bacterium | reverse complement strand
GGTTTTCTGGCGTTTCTGACCTCAGACCTCTGATTTCTGGTCTATTGGGTTTGTTGGTAGTTCGGCTCTTCCGATCTTCAGCTCTTCGGCTCTTCGGCAGTTTCCGACCTCTGACCTCTGACCTCTGGCCTTTCCCTCAGCTATGAGCTATGAACTATCTTTCTCCCCACCACCGCACACTCCAACCCGAAAGGCAGATACCCCAGATATCCGAGAAGCGGCATTTCAAAGATTTTCAGACATTGAACATAGGGGATTGCGTATTGCCATCGGGCCAGGCTTCCCCAATTCCATAGTTCCCAGAAAAAACCGCAGATGAGGGCGGCCAGGGCCGGGGCCAGCACCCGCCGCCAGTCTCCCCGGGACAGGGGCGAAAAGATTGTTTCCTTTCCGGTCAGGGTTTGAAGGGAAACGATGACCAGAAGCGGGGAGACCCAGAGAAGGGGAAATAGGAGGTCTGGCAGCACACCGATCAGTGCAAGGCCGGTGGCAGAGATGACAAGGACCGCACCTGCCCAGCGGCGAGGAGATTTTATTGGAACCGGCAGCAGTTCCCGAAGACCGTGGCGGAAAACAGGGAAGCTCTGCAGCAGATACGAAGTGCTCAGTACCGCCGGCAGGACCGTTGAAAAGGAGGCGGTGGCGAACAGGATGTAGCCGCCCGGCGAGAAATGTTCGACATGAATATAATACCAGTTCTGGACGAACCGGTTCAGGTATTCGAAAAACCACCAGAAAACGGCACTTGCCGGAAACAGAAGAGCAAAACGCCCGGGGGCGTCGGTGAGAAGGCAGCGACCGGTTCGACGGATACAGAGGCCGTTAACGATCAGGATATAGCCGACCCAAAGGGGAAGGAATGTGTAATACTGCATCGATGCCATCCACTGAAACCGCGTCCAGGCCAAAATCCATCCGAACTTGGTAAGCGCCAGACCGACCCATCCCCACCAGGGGAAGTGGGCAGAAGCGGGACGTTTAAAAACGATGTTCTTTTTGCGGCCGGTTTTGACAGCCAGTGCGATCAGAAAAAAAGTTCCAAGAAAAACGAGACTCAGAAGGCAGAAAATCGGGAGTGAGAATCCCGCATGGGGGACGTACCGGGTGATCGGCGGGAATTCGAGATACTGACGCAGGGCTTCTCCCTTCAGTGCCAAACCCGCCAGGGGGAGACATGCAAGTCCGGCAGCGGCTGCAAGGAGGCTGATGAGGAGCCCTTTCATGGCAACATGGTTACCTCATATTTTTAGAAAGTTGGTTTGCCGCCGTGAGCAGGGGATCCCAGGTGGGGCCGAAAGGTGGGGCATAGGAAAGATCCGTTCCACTGAAGTCCTGAACGGACATCCGGGCATGAAGGGCCACGGCTGCCGCGTTGATGCGGTGGGCCGCGCCTTCCCTGCCCACAAGCTGGGCTCCCAGAAGCTTTCCCGATTTTTTATCCCCCACAAGATGTGCATAAATGGTGGACGCTCCCGGATGACTGTGGGCCCTGGAACGGGTTTCAATGGTAACGGCCGCCGGTTCGAAACCATAGCGCTTTGCCTCTTCTCCCGTCAAGCCGGTTCTCGCTACTTCCAGGTGAAACACCTTGAACACCGCTGTCCCCGCTACACCCTCCAGGACGGTTTTTCCCCCGCAGATGTTGTCGGCGGCCGCCCACCCGGCACGGTTTGCCCGAAGTGCTAAGGGAATCCAGGTTTTTTCACCGGTGACCACATGGTAGGCATCGGCACAGTCACCTGCGCTGAAAATGTTCGGGATTGAGGTTTGAAGGGTTTTATCCACCGCGATACTATCGCTGGGACCCAGCGCGACACCTGCCGCCGCGGCTTCCCGGCTGTTGGGCCGAATCCCCATGGCCACCAGCACCATATCGGCGGTGTGGGTTCCTTTCCCGCAAACAACGCTCAATTGATTCCCGCTCACTTTAATTTCTTTTGCCTCGCTGCCCGGATATAACCGCACCCCTTCGGCTTCAACTTCTTCCCTGACCACCCGGGCGAGATCCCGATCCATCCACGGCAGGAACACGGGGCCCGGTTTGATCATTTCCACATCGATGTCCAGGGCCCGCAGGGCTTCGCACATTTCAAGGCCGATATACCCCATGCCGAGAATAACGACCCTTTTCACGCGATTTTGCGAGATGAATGCTTTGATGCTGCGGCCGTCATCGAGACGCTTCAGTGCCATGACACCCGGAAGGTCTGTCCCCGGGATATCCGGCATGACAGGGGAGGCGCCGGTGGCGATCAGCAGCCGGTCATAGGAAAAGGAAAAAGCATTCCCTTCGTGGGTGACACCCGACACGGTCTGCGTTCCGGGATCGACGGCTTCCACCCCATATCCGGTGAGAAGATTGATCCCCTGTTTTTCACGAAAAACCTCTGCTTTTCGGACCACCAGATCATCGATATCCCTTGCGGGATTCGCGATATTATACGGCATGCCGCAGGCACTGTAAGAAACATCCCGGGTTTGCTCCAGAACGACTACTTCCATATCCGGCAGGGTCCTTTTGACCCTTCCCGCCGCACTCATACCTGCTGCGTCGCCGCCAACAATTACCGTTCTCATAAAATGCCCCTCCATGTTTTTTCAAGTAAATCATATTTTACCGGAAATGCAAGATTTTCAAATAACTATTTCGCATGTCGAAAAACGAAATTCAGATCGAGGGAGTAATTTCCCCAGGTCGCAATCAATGGGAGAGTTACGATATTTGCACAAATATACACCCATATCTTCACGCTGTGCACTTCTTCACCAATGGCTCTTATCGGATAAAAAAAGTTACGAAAGCAAAATTCGCTGTGAGAACAAAGGCTTTTTATATGGTCGCCGGGTAGAATGCGGGACACTATATATTGTGGCATCATTTTTGCTGATGAGGGAAACAGCGGGTTTGTTTTTTGAGTACGAATGCTTGAAAAAGGCAAACTTCCCGAAAGGGGAGGACGCAAAGCCGAGGGCCTAAGTTCCGAGACGTCGGAATATGGCGGCCGGGCTGCCGGGCAAAGCCAGCACCTTCCGGGATGCTTCGTTTTGCACGGAGATTCAACTTATTGAGGAAGGTGTTCGCATGAAACGGATTTCTTTTGTTTGTCGTTCGGTCTTTTTTAAGTGTTTTTTCGTTTTTTTTATTTCAGCGATCTGGCTTTTTTCCGTCTCCCCGCTATTGAGTGCTGCGAAGGCAGCGGAAGTGACGCTGGCTTGGGATGCAAACTCGGAAAGTAATCTCGCTGGATACAAGTTGTATTACAAGATGGGCACCGGCGGTGCGCCTTACAACGGCACCGGTCTGAACGAAGGCAATTCGCCGGTTACCATCTATCTGGCGAACTTGGCCGATTCGAGTTCGCCTCAATTTAAATTGACGGGCCTCGCGGACGGGCAAGAATATTTCTTCACCCTGACGGCTTTTAACACCGACGGGATTGAAAGCGATTATTCGGACGAAGCATCTTATGCTACGCCTGCTTCGAGTACCACGCCGACAGTAAATACCTATACCATCACGACGTCGGTAGCTGGCCAGGGGAGCATCACGCCCGGAGGAACGGTCAATGTGTCGGCGGGTGCAAGCCAGACATTTGCGATCTCACCCAATGCACACTATCATATATCAGGCGTCAAGGTGGACGGTAGTTCAGTGGGGCAAGTCGCCTCTTATACATTAAGTAATATTACCGCATCGCATACGATATCGGCGGTTTTTGAGGTCGATACCTTCACCGTCACCGCCACGGCGGGACAAAACGGTTCCATCTCTCCAAAAGGTGTCACGAGCGTGGCCTACGGTGGAAGCCTGACCTACACCATCACGCCGGCGGACGGCTACCATGTATCGGACGTTGTCGTCGACGGTGGTTCGGTGGGAGCGGTATCCGCATATTCGTTTGGTAATATCACCACCTGGCATACCATCTCGGCGGTGTTTGATGCCGATCCGGCGGCAGTTGTCCAGGCTCCTACCACCGATACCTCGTTTTCGGACACCACAGCAACCGATACCGGTACCACGGATACGAGCGGCACTACGGATACCAGCAACAGTACTACTGCCACCGGCAATCAGCCGCCCGATGCTCCGGTGCCGGTAAAGAGCCAGATCAACGCCGATTCGGTTGGTCCGATCGAACTTGCGGTCGGAAGCTTCAGCGATCCCGACAGCGCGGATTACCACCTGAAAACCGAGTGGCAGATATTCAGATCCGATGACGACGTCTGTGTCCTCAGTGTGGTCAGTACCACTGATCTAACGTCGTTAATCGTGCCCGCCATCATGCTGGACGAAAGTTCCAGCTACTACTGGAACGCCCGATTCTACGACAACAATGGTGCGGTTTCCGCATGGTCTCAAACGGCCTATTTCACCACCGGCGTTTCCGATACGGATACCAACGGAAATGGAATTCCCGATGACCAGGAAGTGGACGATTCGGTGGATCTGAACAATGACGGCAACCCGGACGCCGAGCAGGAAATTATTAAGTCCGTCATGCTGCCTTCGATCAACGAACCCATCGGTCTGAGTATGGAAAATTCGGATACGGCCTCGGCCATTCTGCATATGGAAGCGGTGAATACCGACGATCTGCAGGTTTCCGATGCCAATAAAAGCGAGATCAAGAAGCTGCCCTTCGGACTTATCAATTTCAAACTGGCAGTGGACAATCCCGGAGACACCGCAACAGTGACGGTCTTTTTTTCAAAGGCCGTGCATCCCAATTCTAAATGGTTGAAGCTGGATGTCATTAACGGTGTCTGGCTTGATTACAGCAATTATGCACAGTTGAGCACCGATCGCATGTCCATGACCTTGACGCTGGTCGATGGTGGTTTCGGGGATGATGACGGGGTGGCCAACGGCATTATCGTCGATCCTTCTGGGCTTGCCTGGGACACAACAGATCTGGCGACGGCATGGGACTTGGTTGGTACAGTCAATAAGAGTTCGGAGACAGCCTCTGAATCCAAGGCCGGCAGCAGTTGTTTCATTACTTCGGGGATTGAAGTGTGGTCGTCTTCAGCAAGCGAGGCTGTCGGTCTTCTTTTGCTTCTTGGTGCAGTTGCCCTGGTGTGTGGGGGCCGCCGAAAGGCGAAGGGTTGAGATAGAGTATGAAAGCGAGTGCCTATAGTGCCTAAAGTGCGCTAAAGTGCCTAAAGTTGATGCATTCTGTCGATTTTTGTGGGGAATAGGGCAGAGGGCACAGAGCATGGGGTAAAGGGCATAGGGTAAAAAATGAGAGGGCGGTGCCGAGATTGGTGCCACCCTTTCTTTTTGAAGCAGGATTAATACCTGATCTCAAACGTTTTGAATTCGCCTTGGTAGAGCTCCCAGGTTGCCGTTACCTCCTGAACCCGGGCGGCGGGGGGGCCGGTGCGGCACCATTCGATAAGTTTCTCCACCTGCTGCCGGGTGCCTTCCAAAAGTGCTTCAACCCGGCCGTCGCGTTTGTTCCGGACCCAGCCGGAAACCCCAAACCGGTCCGCGGCATCCCGGGTCTCCATCCGGTAGCAGACCCCTTGGACCCGGCCACTAATGATCAGATGCGCGCGTACTTTTTCTTCCATGGGGACCTCCTTTTAAAAAGGAGTGCCCTTGAGTGCCTTGAGTTCATAGGGTGCCTTGAGTTTTGGATTCATTTCACCCGGTTTTTTAAAGAAATGGTAGAATTCAACAACTCAAGGCACTCAAGGCACTCAAGCGCACTCAAGGCACTCTGATCTTTACTTCCCTAAAAGCCGCAAAAACTCCTCCTCCCCCACCACCCTCACCCCCAGCGCCTTCGCCTTCTCAAGCTTGGAGCCCGGGGCGTCTCCCACAACCACAAAATCGGTTTTTGCGCTGACGGATCCTGCGACTTTTCCGCCCTGGTCCTGGATTTTCTTCTTGGCCTCGCTGCGGCTCATGGCGGACAGCGTACCGGTCAGAACGAAGGTTTTTCCCTCAAGCGGGGCGGCCGATTTCGGGGCGGGGTAGATGATGTGGACGCCGCTGTCGAGGATTCGGTGGACCATCTCACGGTTCCGGGGCTGGGCGAAAAAATGCTCAATGCTTTCGGCGATGATTTCTCCGATGCCCTCCACCGCCAGAAGCCGGTCCCGTTCCGCATCCATCAGGGTGTCGAGGTGCTGAAATGCCTTGGCGAGAAGGTCTGCTACCCCCTCGCCCACGTGCCGGATGCCCAGGGCAAAGAGAAACCGGCCGAAAGGAATTTCCTTGCTGTTTTCGATGGCCGTCACCAGGTTTTCGGCCGATTTTTCCCCCATCCGTTCAAGGGCTGAAAGCTCGCCCTGTTCCAGGCGAAACAGGTCGGCGGAAGAGACGATGAGTCCCCTGTCCACCAACTGCTCCACCAGCCTGTCCCCCAGACCGTCGATGTCAAAGGCACCTTTGGCGGCGAAATGTTTAATATTCTCCTTGACCTGGGCGGGGCAACTGGAATTCACGCATCGGGTGACCGCCCCGAGCTTTCCGCTTTCCTCGTTCATCTCCCGGACCGTGGTGCTGCCGCACACGGGGCACAGATCCGGCATTTTAAAACTTTTCTCTTCCCCGGTGCGTTTGGAAACCACCGCCTTGACCACCCGAGGAATGACATCACCTGCCCGTTCGACAAAAACCGTATCGCCGATTCGAATGTCCTTCTGGGCGATGTCGTCCTCATTGTGGAGGGTGGCCCGGCTGACGGTGACCCCTCCCACGTTGACAGGTTCCAGGATGGCCACCGGTGTCAGAGCGCCGGTTCGCCCCACCTGGACGTCGATTTGAAGAATACGGGTGGTCTCCTGGACGGCCTTGAATTTATAGGCGATGGCCCATCGGGGGCTTCTGGATTTCATGCCGAGTTCGGCTTGCAGGGGCAGGCTGTCCACCTTGACCACCATGCCGTCGATGTCGTAGGGAAGCGTTTGGCGCATTTCTTCGAGGTGCCTGTAAAACGAAAGGACTTCCTCGATGGGAATCCGGTGCCGGGTGAGCGGATTTATTTTGAAACCAAGATATTTCAACTCACAGAGCATCTCCCAATGGGATGTGAGATGGGTGGCGGATGTTCTTCCCACGCCATAGCAGAAGATTTCCAGCGGGCGGGATGCGGTGATCCTGGAGTCGAGCTGCCTCAGGGAGCCTGCCGCCGCATTTCGAGGGTTTGCAAACGGGGGCTGGTTTTCGGAAAGCCGCTGCCGGTTTAGTTTCTGGAATCCTTTATGACCCAGGAAGATTTCGCCCCGAACATCCAGCACGGCCGGCACTTCCCGTCCGGGGGCGGCCCGGAGCACCAGGGGAACGGCCCGGACCGTCCGGATGTTTTCCGTAATGACCTCCCCGGTTTCGCCGTCTCCCCGGGTGGTGGCCATCACCAGGCGCCCGTCTTCGTAGACCAGTTCCACGGCAGTGCCGTCGATTTTAACCTCGGCCGTGTACAACACAGTCTCCCCGGTGTCGGCGAGTTTCCGAACCCGGCGGTCGAACTCCAGAATATCTTCGTCCTCGAACCCGTTGTCCAGACTGAGCATGGGCATGGCGTGCCTTGCGGTATCGAACCTGGCAAGCGGGGGAGCCCCCACCCGGCGGGTGGGAGAATCCGGGGAGTCAAGTTCCGGGTGCTCGGCTTCGAGCTTGAGCAGGGCCTGCATGAGGCGGTCATACTCGGCGTCGGAGATTTCCGGATCGTCCAGCACATAGTACCGGTGGTTGTGGTAGTGAAGCGCTTTCCGAAGACGCGCCGCTTCGTCGATGATGTTCGGATTCATATAGGCTATTGCTTCTCTTTCTCGCTCTTCATATTAATCATACCACCACGAAGAGCACGAAGACCACGAAGAAAAAAAACTCATGCGTATGTCCGATCTCTCTGATAATAAATTAAATTCATTTCTTCGTGTTCTTCGTGCTCTTCGTGGTGATCAAAAAATATTTTTTAAAAGAAGGACGCTTTCATCGGATGAGCTATATTGACATCCGGCGCTCGGTCATGCGGGAACGTCTGTCGTTATGACCGGCATAAGCCGGCAAACCCGTCGCACAGTGCCCGGCGGGCGGTACGAAACCGTTCGTCCCTGAATCCGGGTTTCCAGGCAAGGGATGAAAGATCATCGGAGACCGCCAGCACGGCCCCCACCGATACGTTTCGATAGCGGCCCACCGTGAACAGGGCCGAGGTTTCCATTTCAACGGCGACCGCCCCCCGGTTCCGGGCTTCGGTTACTTTTTCGGGGGTTTCCCGAAAGGGGGCATCGGTGGACCAGACAAGACCTTCCCGATGGGGAATTCCCTGTCCGGCCAGGATGCGTTTGACCCGGTCCGAGGCATCCCGGGAAGCCTCTGATATCCGGCCCGATTCGCCGCCATAATGTAAAGAAGTGCCTTCATCGATGAGCGCCCCGGAGGCAATGACAATGTCCCCGATCGCCAAGTCCGGAGAGAGGGCGCCGCACCAGCCGAAAAAAAGAATCGTCCGGGCGCCCCAGGCAATCAGGGTTTCCATCAGTGCCAC
>JBECKW010000148.1:0-2998 GCA_040235505.1 Desulfobacterales bacterium | reverse complement strand
CGGCGATCCGGGGGAGCCATTGGTCGGAAATATCGCCGGCCTCTACGGAAATCAGCAAGGCTTCCGTCCCCTGATTTGCAATCATGATGGCACGGACATAAATGTCGTCATGCAGGCCGGTAAAATGTCTTCCACGCCAGGCCGTGTACGGGAAAAAGTTGTCCGGGATTTTTATTTTTTCTTTTGCCGCCCCGGCACGCAGTGGGCTGCTCTCGCTGCTGGCCGAAGTTCCGGCGGCTGAATGGCTGACGATTTCAACTTGCTTAACCGGTGCCGAGGCTGCGTTGACGGTTGTGCCCCCTCCCGCCACCGTAAACGTGAGCCCCGAAATGATTGCCAATACGGATAGGATACTTTTCATTCACGCGCCTCCTGAGGTTAACGATAGGACGTTTCTTTTAACGATCGGAACATGAACGGCAGAACGATGGGACCTTTTTTTCTGAAGGAAAATATATCTCAGCATTACAATAGGTTGTCAAGTTAAATCCGAAAAGGCAAAAAGGACAACCCAACCAGAACCTGTTGTTTTTCTCCTACGGCGCCACCCTTATCTTATCTTTCATCTCAACCAACTACCTTTGTCAGTTCTTTTTAGTGCGTTAATCAAGGGTTGACTCCAATCCCCTGTCGGCGGCCTCGTTCTCCCGGATAGATGTTTCAAAAATTAAATCCGACCGTCATCCCTAAACTGTAATTGGAAAAATTGGTATCTGCGTCCGGATAATCGGCAGTAAGCTTGTATTTCCCGTTCAGTCCGATTGAAAACCACTTAATTTTAAAGATTAAATCCGTAAACACCTGGCCGCCGAAAAGCCATTCATCTCCCAAGTCTACATTGTCCCATGTCCAATAGCCGTTATCATCGTACCAATCGCCTTCAACGGTGATACTGGCACGGTTTAAGGAAAGACCGCCGCCGAAATCGAGGAAAAAATGTGAGCCGAGCTCGTTGACGTACTTTGCGTTCAGCTCGACCGGAAGAAAATCTATATCATCGCCAAAAATCTCGACGTTGGCCGCCCGGCCGATTTCACCACCGAGGTAGAGATTGTCAGTGATTGCCGCATATCCTTCGATCCCGATGTAAAGCCCTGCATCATCGGTATCGCTGAAATATTCGTCCGTAAAATTGATGTAATCGAGCTTCAATGCCAAATTCACCTTTCCCAGTTTGCCGATCGAAGCGTTCTCTTGGGCAAAAGCGGCCGAGGTCATCGTGACAAGAACAAAACAGATCGTAGCGGCAGCGATTTTCCTCATTGGATTTTCTCCTTTAATTGGAATAAAGTTGACTCGGGTTTCAGAAATCGACCCAACCCCTCGGCTATAGCCAGTCGTTGATCATGAGACCGACGCCGATGCGGTTGATGCAGTTGTTATAGTCGATCAAGGTTTCGCCATATCCGTTGAAATACTGGCAGTATATTCTCAGGTTGTGGGTCAGGCCATAACTCCAGCCGAGTTCTATGGATCCCTTGTTATGTTCGAACCGGAGATTGTTTCGGAAGCTGAACGAAAAAACGCTTTTATTCCACTTGTACGCCCCGAAGATTTTCCCGTAACCCCGATATTTGTAAATGTCGGGGTTGTCGTCGTCTTTTTCACTTTCGGGAATCCTGAACCAGGGATTGACACCCAGGATGAAGTTTTCCCTTGAAGCGATAAACTCTACATATATGCGTTTCCAGCTTCTGGAAAAAACGTCTCCCTGGCCATTGGACTGATGGACGACCCCGAACAGAAAAAGCCGGTTGCGAAGCCCCAGCACGTTGAAATCGGTGTCGAATTTCAGAAACAGCTCGGGTTCATAGTTCGTCTCGCGAAACGGCGAGGAAAAGTCATAAATCTGCCAGAGCGAGAGCTGCGTATAGGCAGCGTAGAGGTCCCCGTTGTTGTGAAAGACATCCTCCCATACCAGCATCTTGATGCTGAGCTGGAATTTTGCTTCAAATTGGTTCGGCGTATCTCTTCCGGCCCGCCGGTATGTGTCATCGTTCGGGTTGTTGTTGTACGTCATCGGGAGAAAATAATTGGGCTTGTGGAAGGTGAGGGCATATCTTGTGTCATCTGCGCTTTTTTCCTGCAACACGCGCTGGTCAAACGCATTGAGTCCGTCATTATCCCCCTGGGACGACGTCTGGGCTGCGGATATCCCGCAGGCGAACAGCAGGTACAGCAAGAAAACGATTGAAAAGAGCTTCCGAGGTGACGATGAAAACTTCCGGAAGTCCAATGGATTCTTTATCGCTTTTTTCATCTTGCATCTCCATTTCTCAAGATTGTCGAAGATCCCGCTGCAGTTTATCGGGGGAGGTTCAGCAAGGGGGCTCGAAAAAATGCCCCCGTGCTGATAGGCTCTCCTCAATGCCGACTCAATTTGGATTGGTTTGCCTAATGGAAATACTACAGTCGATAACTTTTAGCTGAAACTAAACAGCATAGGGGTCAAACATAGCCCGGTATGTAATGACGATTGGCCCTTGGCATGGCGCTTATCCTTAGAACTGCATTTTCATGACTAAAAATATCATTCTAAGGTCGAAAAACACCCCTCGTTTAAAACATTTTATCCATGATTACAAGCACTTTGTTTGGTCCGACCCAGGAGACAGATCAGGAGACAGGAGCATTGTCCATCCGGACATATCAACGGCAGCAAATTTCCGCCCTCTTCGCCACAGTGGTGGTCGAAGGAAACCATTGCCTACATCAAACCTGATCTCCCGGCAGAGGAATCAACAAACTTTCGTTAGAACCCGACCCGAATCGTGGCCATTACGGCATGGCTGACATGGTCGCCGTTGAACTGGCCCTCGTACTGGAATGAAGCAGCGGTCTTGCCATGTTTGTAAGTAAGGCCTGCCCCGATTAGCGCACTCATTTGCTTTACGTCAGGGCCATCGATGGTGAAAGTGCTACCCGGTGCATCCACCAGGCTGGCCGTGACCATTCGGTCATCAATCTTGAAGTCGTGTACTAGGCCGAGGGAGAGATC
>JBECKW010000053.1:0-19754 GCA_040235505.1 Desulfobacterales bacterium | reverse complement strand
TAAGGAGGCTTTCTGTTTGGTAAAAAGTTCCCCCAGTTTTGCCGTTTTCACTTTCCGCAGGCCTTAACTGCCGGAATGTAGCTCCTTTATTGGTTATGTAGCTTCGTTTTTGGGGGATGTCCTGGATGAAATGCCGTTGACAAGCCGACCGGCTGGTGCGATAAGTGGCAGTGGGTAACCTATTGATGGATCGGGGCGCGAATATGAACGCGCCCCCTGAAGGTGTCTGTTGGGGCGGGCATCTATTCCTTTCATATCTCAGAAAATTATCACTGCCTCCGAATGGATCAGGCAAACCGTTATCGACTCTCCAATTTGCTGGATGCAGGCACCATCCAGAAGATGGCGGACGCCCTGTATCTGGCGGTCGGCATGCCCATTGGCATCGTTGATGGGCTGGACGGCTCCGCTCTTGTCAAATCAGGCTGGCAGGATATCTGTCTGAATTATCATCGCCGGCATCCGGATACCCTTCAACGCTGTCAAGAAAACGACCAATCCGTTAACCGTCACCTCACCGAAGGAAAGTTCTGGGCCAGTAAATGCAAAAACGGGCTCTGGATCATCTGGATTCCCATTACAGTTGCCGGGCAGCATCTGGCAAACATGTTTCTGGGGCCATTCCTGTACGATGGCGAGTATGCAGACGAACAGTTTTTTATTCACCAGGCCCGCCAGTTTGGCTTTGACCCCGATGGTTATCTCTCAGCCCTTCGCCATGTGCCGGTTTTTTCCCACGAACGGGTCAATTTTATTGTCGAATACAATAGGTCTCTGGCCTGTTTTATCGCCGATCTGGCTGAACAGTCTGTTCTAAGAAACCGATCCGAAGAAAAACTGCACGAAGGCGAGCGCCGGTTCCGGGCCATTTTTAATCAGACATTTCAATTCACCGGTCTTCTGTCCGTGGACGGCAGAATCCTGGAAGCCAATGAATCCGCATTGAAATTCATCGGAAAAAATGAGCAGGACGTAATGGACAGGCCGTTTTGGGAAACCCCCTGGTGGGCACATTCACAGGAACTGCAAATAAAGGTACGCCAGGCGGTGGCGAGGGCCGCGCAAGGCGAATTTGTCCGCCTGGATGTAACCCATGCCGCATTGAATGGGAAGCTTCACAACTTTGACTTCTCCCTGAAACCCATCATGGATGAAACCGGCCGTGTTATCCTCCTGCTTCCGGAGGGTCGCGACATAACCGAGTTCAAACAAGCCGAAAACGAGCTCAAACTGACCCAGCAGGCGTTGCGGACTGCCAACGAAAATCTGGAACAGAAAATTCGCGAACGCACGACGGACCTCTCCAGAACGGTTCAGGAATTACGGATCGCCAACAAGAAGCTGGACAAGCGGGCGAACCAACTCAGGGCACTGACCGGTGAACTGACCATGACCGAACACAGGGAGCGCAAGCATTTATCCAAAGTTCTGCATGACGGACTGCAACAGCAAATCGTAACGGCGAAGTTGAGGCTGGCGTGCATTAATGTGGATAAAAGCGAAGACGACATTCGGCAGGCCCTGGCTGAAATCCTGCAGCTCCTGGATGAATCCATTCAGATATCGCGAACATTGAGTGCGGAACTCAGCCCACCCGTTCTTCACGAAGGCGGTCTTTCCGAAGGACTGAATTGGCTGGTCCGTTGGATGCATAAAAACTACCGGATTGAGGTCGACGTCGACCTTGAATACAAGCCGGAGCTTCCCGAGCAAGTCAAACTGCTGATGTTCGAGTCAGTCCGTGAGCTTCTGTTCAACGCCGTCAAGCACGCCAAGGTATCCAGGGCAAAAGTGGTGCTGCAACAAATGAAAGAAGGCGGCATGCAGATCATTGTCAGCGATGAGGGCGCCGGATTTGACCCCCGGCGCCTGAACAATCCGGGAGGAAACCAAGAGGGGTTCGGGTTGTTCAGCATACGCGAACGTATCGCCTTGCTCGGTGGGGATATTGAAATCAGCAGCGCACCCGGTAAAGGTTGTCGGGTGGTGTTGAAGATACCGGTCGTTCAGGAACCCGTCCCGCTGTATTCCTTTGACGCCGGGGACGTTTCAACCGATGTGGAAAAACAGACCACCGTCGGGGCGCGGAGCACCATCGGAGTTCTGCTGGCCGACGATCACGCGCTTTTCCGAAATGGTGTGGCGCGCCTGTTGGCGCGAGAGGACGGTATCGATATCATCGGGCAGGCCGAAGACGGGCAGTCGGCAATAGATCTTGCGTGCCGCCTGAAACCCGATGTGATCCTGATGGATATCAGCATGCCCCGGGTCAACGGCATTGAAGCCACTCGCATCATTCAGCGGGAATGTCCGGGTATTAAAATTATCGGCCTTTCCATGCACGAGGATATAGAGCGATCCCTGGCCATGCGCGATGCGGGAGCGGTAGGTTATTTGACAAAAGGATGCGAGCCCACCGAACTGATTTCCGCCATCCGCAACTGTATCCAGGATGAATGAATGGAAGTGGTTTCATCACACGCGTTCCGTGATCATCTCGCGAATGATTCGTTTGATGATTTCGATGCTTCGACTCCCCTTTTCAATAAAAATCCCCGTATACATCCCCCGGTAATCGATCTCTTCTTCGGGCAGTGCGTGGATGACAACCGGCATGGGCGGCAACCGGCTGTTCAGCTTTTCAATGATCTCCGATGGCTCCAAGTCCGGGAGATCCGGGTCGATAATGGCCAGGTCCACCGGGTGGGATTCAAATGCGATCCTGAGCAGCGTTTTTGCGTCGTCGGCCACAATGACTCGGTAATTCTCCGCCATCATTTCCCGTTTTAAAAATTCGCGGACATTCGGATTGCGGTCTGCAATTAAAATAGTGACCTCTTTCGTCATGGCTTAATACATCCTGACCGATCCAAGAAAATATTGATAACAGTGGTGCCGGCAACCTGAGACAAACCTTCTCAGCGCAAGGAACATGCCAGGCATTGGATTCGCCGGTATCGCCGTAACATACTGTATACAATGTAAATTCATGTGGATTGGCCGTCGGATGCATCCAGGTGCCGCCGGCGTCGTGTCAGGCTTTTTTACAGACTGAAAGAAGATGTGATCAATCGGTGGGTCTTTGCACGGTCGTGGTAATTTCAAGCCGGTGCCTGTCGATTTTTGCATGAAGCGTGGGGCGTGAAATACCCAGGAGCTTCGCGGCCTTGGACCGGTTCCCGCCGGTCAGATTCAAGGCCTCTTTGACAACGATGCCCTCGACCCGTTCCATGCACTCCTCAAAAGGACGTTCCAGTTGAGAACGGGTGAGCATTCTGCCCACCCAGCGATGAATGGCGGCCTCGTCCTCAATCAGGGCACTGCGGCGCTCGGGGGGTTTTTCGTCCAGAGCCTGGGAGATATCCTCCGGTGTAATGGGGGTCATCCGGTTGTAGATCAAGGTCTTTTTAACGATGTTTTCAAGCTCCCTCACGTTTCCGGGGAAGCGCCATTTCTTGAGCATTTCCAAGGCTTCCGGCGTGATTCCCGGGTTTTCGATACCGATTTCACGGGCGTGTTTGGAGAGAAAATAATGGGTGAGCAGGGTAATGTCATCTGCGCGGTCATAGAGCGGCGGCAACTGGATGGTGACCACCTTGAGACGATAATAGAGATCCTCACGGAATCGACCCTGGGAAACCGCCGTCTCGAGGTCCCGGTTGGTGGCGGCGATAATGCGAACATCCACCGGAATGGTTTGCCTGCCGCCGAGGCGTTCGATACTCTTTTCCTGAAGAAGTCTTAAAATTTTCGCCTGAAGAGAAAATGGCATGTCTCCGATTTCATCGAGGAATATCGTACCACCGCTTGCTTGTTCGATTTTTCCCACCCGCCTGTGGCTGGCGCCCGTAAACGCGCCTTTTTCGAAACCGAACAGCTCGCTTTCGAGAAGTGTTTCGGGGATGGCCACGCAGTTGATCACCAGAAACGGGGCACCGGATCTCGTACTGTGCTGGTAAAGGGCCCTTGCCACCAGTTCCTTCCCGGTCCCGGATTCACCGCGAATCAGAACGGTCGCGTCCGTGGGAGCTGAGCGGCCGATGGCCTTATAGACCGTCTGCATGGCCGGGCTTCTTCCGATGATGGCATCACCGCCGGTTCCGTCGGGAGAACCGTCCATTCCCACCGGGAAGCGCATGAATTTTCCCGCAGCCAGTGCCTGGGATATTACCTTGAGCATCTGGGGGATATCAAACGGTTTGAGGATGTAGTCGAATGCCCCCAGTTTGGTGGCTTCGATGGCGGTTTCAGTGGTGCCGTAAGCCGTCATGATGATGACCGGCAGTTTGGGATCTATTTCCCGGATAAACTGATACACTTTCAAGCCGCCCATCCCCGGCAGCCGCACATCCAGAATCACGAGATCCGGAACCCTTTCCCGAACCATGGCAAGGCCTTTTTCCCCGGAAGCCGCTTCCGCCACATCGTAGCCCTCTTCCACCAGCAGCTTATGAAAGCTCATTCTTAATTGATCATCGTCGTCAATGACATAAATCATGCTCATCCGTGTGTCTCCTTACCCGGCAGAGAAATGGTAAAAACGGTGCCGCGGCCTTCGACTGAAGAAACCGACAGTCGCCCGCGATGTTCTTCGACAATCCGTGTGGCAATACTGAGGCCGAGGCCGGTACCGTCTTCCTTGGTGGTAAAAAACGGCTGAAAGATTTTTCCAATGAGCGGTTCCGGGATACCCGGCCCGTTGTCTTCTATTTCAACAAGGACATTCCCGTCCGCTTCCCGCTCGCGAATTTCAATACGCCCATGTTTTTCCATGGCTTCACATGCGTTGACAATCAGGTTGACCAGCACTTCCTTGAGTTGTTCGGCGTCGGCTTTTATTTCCGGAAGATCGCTTCCGCGCAGGACATTAACCTCCACTTCATAGGATTTGAGCCGATGGGAAAGAAGTCTCAATACCTGGTCCACGACCTGGGACGGACTGATGGTTTGGAATTTAAGACGGGGCGGCCTGGAAAATTCGAGAAAGTTTTGAACGATGTTATCGATATGCCGAATCTCTTCGGAGATAACCGCAAGGTCGTCCTGCTGGGCCTCCGTCAATTCAAGGGAACGGCCCAGGGAAAAGAGACGCATTTTTACGGAGGTGAACGGGTTTCGAATACTGTGGGCCATACCCGCCGCCAGTTTGCCCACCAGGGCGAACCTTTCGGACTGGAGAAGGGACTCACGGCTTTTTTCAAGGGCCATGCGTGTACTGTCCACGTCCTGGATCAAGTCCTTGACGCTGTGATCCAGCATATCGATGTCGTTTTTGACGTAGGATCCCGCGTGGTGCCTGCTGGCCTCCAGAGCCAGACGGTGGACCGGATCCAGAAGCTGCCGGATCAGCAGGATAACCAGCATCGCTGCAATCAGAAAACTGGCCGCAACTGCGCTCACGGTCAAGACTCGAAGCGTTTCTGCCTGGGAGTTGAACCGCCGGCGAGCCTGGGAAATCTGGTCCGTATGGTAAGCCTTAAAGGTTTCACAAAGATCCAGAATATTGAAAAAAGAATCGCGGACCTTTTCGTGGAGCGCTTTCCCTTCTACGATATTCCCGGATTGGTACAGTTCGATCACCTTGTCTTTTTGTTGGATGTAGTCCTGATATTCGTTTTCAATGGCGGATAGCGTTGCGAGTTGCCGGGGATCGTTCGTGGCAAGCCGAAGCGCATCTGCCATGCGTGCCTTGAAAACCTGTCGGTATTCTCCGAGCCGCTGTAGCCAGTCGGGATCCCCATCGATGAAATAATAAGAAACAAATCCCTTTTGATTGACCAGCGCATTTTCGAGACTTTCCGCAATTTCAAAGGACGCCAGATTCTTTTCGGTGATGGACGTGAGCAGATTTTCAATCCGGTATGTATACCAGATCATTACAAGCCCGCCGCATACCGAAAGCAGCACCAGTGTTGCAAGAATAGTGATCAATCGGGTTTTCAGGCTGAAACGCCGCCACATGCGCTGCACCTCCCTCATGAAAAGGGTTCAAGGGGTCGATGGTTCAAGGGGTCAAGGGAAAAGCGTTTCAATTCCACACTAAATGGGGTGATGCCACTCTTTGCCCCCCTGCTTCTATATCCCATCCTGCTGTATATGCAATCGTCTTACCCTCGAATCCTTGAATCCTCGACCCCTCGAATCCTTTGTTTATAAAATTTTTTCCTCTATATCTTTCCTCAGCTTATCCCTGTAGAACGCCACCTGCCCCGGATTTTCCATAATCATGTCCAGCTGCCGGGTATGAAGCGTCAGGTAGCCCAGGATGGCCATGCGCTGCTGCAGGTATGCCATGTTCTCCTCCCGGATTCTGGCGCTGAGATGATCTTCCCGCAACGTCATCCAGAATCCGTAGGGTTCCAGAATTTCCCCGATAAATTCCGCCCGCCGGGTTCTTCGATTCTCGTCCGCGGCACCGCCCTTGAACTGAAAGCTGATGTAGTTCTCCCGGGTCCGCTCACTGATCAATGCTTCGATGATGGAAAAATGATATCCCAACCGTGAATTGAGGCTGCAAAAGTTTTTTGAAATCATGAAATAGTTCTGTTCGGCGTATCGTGACCAGCGGCCCGTCACCAGTTCCGGGTTGGTTGTAGACCGGAACATGACCGACAGAAAGCCGCCGCCATCCAGGGCCGGCGGCCCGTCCCAGGGCACCGCCGCAAATCCTTTCCAGAAGGCGAGCATGGGAATCGAGTCGATATCTTCCAGGTGTACATATTTCCCTGTGACCGGCCGGCGGAACCCGTCATCGAGGTTCAAAACCCACCACTGCATGGGGACCTTGTAATGAAGCTGCTTTCCGGACCGTTCCAGAAAATTGTGATCCCGGCCGAAGACAAACATCTCGTGCACCGACTTCTCGTGAACGAACCGGGTAATGTCATGGTAGGTCCGGCAGTTTTCCGGCTGGAACCCCCTGTCTTCCGGTTCCAGAAGATGAAGCGGAGTGATGAAACCGCCGGCCGCTTTGAGAAGATTGAAGATGGGACTTCTCCCGGTAAAAGCATCGATCGGCTTCTTCTCTTTTATAAGCCCCGGCACGTGTCCGGCATACACGATACGGTTGTCGGCATCCACGGTTACCGTCTGTCCCGTCTTAAACTTCGACGGCGCCCCCTCGACAGAAAAAAGGGCGGGTACGCCGAATTCCCGGGCCACACTGGCAAGGTGCCCGGCCACCCCGCCCTGGGCGGTTACCACGGCAGCGGCCCGATCGATCAACGAGGCCCATACGGGGAGGGCCTGCCGCGCCACCATCACCGCGCCGGGGGGAAAGCTGAGAATATCCGCATGCCGTTCCACCACGAACACTTCCCCCGATGCCCCCCCCGGGCTCGCGGTCACGCCACCCGATGCCATTACCTCGGGTGCCAAGGCCGAGGCCTCCGGTTTCATGGGAAACGCTGCGCTTATCTTCTGCTCAAACAGGGGACGACATTGAAGCAGGCAAATCTGCCCGTCCGCCGCCGTCGCCCACTCCAGATCCTGGGGCCCGCCGAAGTACTTCTCCAACTCGACGGCCATCCGGGCAAGATCGATACGCTGTTTTTCATCCAGGGAAGGCATATCAGCCCTCTCGGCTTCCACCTCCCTGCGGCACAATCCCGAGTCTCCGTCACACCCGGCATACGCGAAGGATTTCTTCCGGATCTCTTCCCGGATCAGGGAGGGCGACTCCCCTCTTCCCATGACAAAGAGGTCACAAGGAGCTGTGCCGTCCACCACTGCCTTGGGAAGACCCCATACAGAGTTAATGACCACCGCATCCTCGCCGGAGTTCACCGGACTCCTTGAATAAGCGACCCCGCCGGCCACGGCATCCACCATTTGAAGGCACCCCACGGCCATGGGAATATCCTCGTCCCTCAGGCCGTGGTTCAGCCGA
This sequence comes from Desulfobacterales bacterium, assembly GCA_040235505.1. Taxonomy (GTDB): domain Bacteria; phylum Desulfobacterota; class Desulfobacteria; order Desulfobacterales; family JAFDDL01; genus JBECKW01. The sequence goes on along the minus strand of JBECKW010000053.1, from coordinate 11,866 downwards.
TACATCATGGCCTGGAGGCTGTATTTTCCGGCGATGACGGCTTTGTATGCATCTTCAACGTCCTCCAACCCCACGTTGAGTTCCGAGTGATACTGGCCGGCAAAGGAACTGCCGCCGGCATCTTCCCCCAGGGCGCTGCTCCTCATGGCGACGGACAGGGGACTTCCTGCTCGGCTTTCAAGGGAACGGAATTCCGCCAGGATGGCCTCGGCAATTTCCCCGGGCGCTTCGGTTTCCGCGATCCGCTTCCGAATCCGGACACTCAGCGCATAGAGGCCCTCAACGTCTCCGATATCGGCGGACTGGACCAGCCGGTTGACCTCATCCCGTAGACCGGTAACCAGAAAGAACCTCTCATAGGCGTGGGTCGTAACGGCAAACCCATCGGGCACCCGAATGCCAAGCCGGTTCCTGAGTTCCCCCAGCATCGCCATCTTGTTGCCCACCTGGCCGGCTGCTGTTTGATCGATTTCTGAAAGGGGGATTGTCAGGGGGGCGTTACGGGTCACCGTTTTCGAGGAAATGATGCGGTTTACTTCCCGGTTGATGGCATCGAACCGCGTCCTCAGCCCGCCATATTTCCCGGGGGCAAGGTGTTCGATGGCGTTTATCATCCGAAATACGTTGACGGAAGCGGACGTGCAGCGGTTCCGGACAAGCGCCATGCCGAAAACGCCCTCACCGCTCAAGGCGTGTTCGATATCCGCCATGGCCTGGAGCGCTTGGTTGTTTGCATTGAGAAGCAGTTTGAAATGGTGGTACCGGTCTTTAAAAGCAACCCGAAGCCGCTCTGCCTCGGTTTCATCGAGGGAGCTTTTCTTCCGTTGGAACCGTTGCGAGAAGTATTCTCGAATCCGATGCATATGCTTGTTTTACCTGGATATCGCCACATTCAAAATCCTAGAATCACTATATGCCAAGCCGGATGGAGGGTCAATCAATAAAAAGAGGAACTTTGAATCCCGCCTCGGCGGAAAATATCAGACGCCGAAGATCGAAGTGAAACGCCTATAATCGACAGAACACCTCAACTTTAGGCACTTTAGCGCACTATAGGCACTTTAGGCACTTGTCATTCCTATCGTCCAATTATCATTCGAAGCGGGTCCACCTCCCCCCGGAGGATCCTCAGTTCCTGCTCCGTAGGGGGCGGCGTGGTCTGTACGAATTTCGAAACTGCCAGTTCGAATCCGGTCTCCTGCCGCACCTTGTCCAGGGTAACGCCCGGATGAAGCGATTCCACCATCATCTCCTTGGTCTTCTCTTCGAATCCCATTACCGCCAGATCCGTAACTATTTTATAGGGGCCGCTTCCCGGGGGAAGCCCCGCCGCCTCCCGTGCACCGGGGCCGCTGAGATAGCCCGGGCTTGTGATAAAGGGGACCTTTTCAACAAAACGCGACTTGCCGTGAACGGTGATGATCAGAATCCGCCAGCAGAGGGACGCGAAGTCGTTGGCGCCGCCGCTGCCAGGGAATCGAACGGTGGGTTTGTAGTAATCCCCGATGACCGTGGAATTGATATTTCCGTACTTGTCGATCTGGGCTCCCCCCAGGAAGGTGTAATCCACAAATCCCCGGGAGCAGGTGGCCATGATATCCGACATGCTGCCCGCCATGACCGCCCGGAAAAATGTTCTGGAATCCCCGACTGAAATCGGCATTTCCGGCATGATGGGCGCAATGCCCCCCGCTTCGAAAAAAATAACCAGATTCGGGGCGTGGGTTTTCTGGGCCAGCATGGCGGCGGCACAGGGGGCTCCGGTCCCCACGGCTGCCGTTTTGCCATCCTCCAGGTATCTCGAGGCCACGCAGATCATAAGTTCCATCAGGTTATAAAGTTGTCCCACGGCTCTGTCCTCCTATAAAAGGTTGCAGGTTGCAGGTTGCAGGTTACAACCTTGGACTTACAACCTGGAACTTTGAACCTGAAACTTGCATCTTGAAACTTGAAACTTTGAGCTTTCATCTGTCCACCAGCGCCTCCCGCCGTCTCAATTCCTTCATCTTGGCAATGCCGCCGCATCGCTCGATGTACTGCTCAAAGCTCGACACGCCGTAGATGTATTCATCCAGAAACTTTTCGAACACATCCGGATCCTTCTCCTTCTGGAGCCACAGCGCCAAGTGCTCTTCATCCGAAAAATACTCATAGGGCATGTTTCCGGGATAGCTTCCAAAGGGGACTTCAATAACGGCATCCACCAGAAAGTACGGGATCAGGGTCCGGGTGGGATTGAGCCGAATGGCATGGCTGCCCACGAGTCTTTCGGTGGTAATGATCACGCGTTTGGAGGCCCGGGCCAGTTCCAGGTCCGCGACGCTGATCCCCCGGATGTGACAGTTTCCGTAAATGTCGGCTTCGTGCACATGAATGACGGACACATCCGGCCATATGGCCGGTACGGCCATGAATTTTTTCCCGGTAAACGGACATTCCACCACCTTTCCACCGGACATTTTCAAGGTATCCGTTCCCAGCATGGTCCGGATAATCCCGAAGGATACCCCTTCGGCGGCCGCCCGCAAGCGTGCGGTCAGCGCGTAGTTGGTCCATTCCGTCGCCTGCACCTCGCCCGACTGCATCACGCGTCTTGCGTTGGGTGACAGCCCCCGGGCCTCCAAACCCACGATATAGGCCACATCCACCCGGTCGAAACATCTGCCGGCGCAGAGAAGTTGAAAATCATGCGTCGAGGTATGGCCCAGAAACCCCATATTTTTTCTTCTCGCCCGAAGGATTTCATGAATGACGGCGGTGGGTATCCGGTTCGCCCCGAATCCGCCGATGGCCAGGTAGCAGCCGTCGGGAATAAAGCGCTCCACCGCTTCCTTTTCGGTCATCCGCTTGTCCGTCATGGCCCTGGATTTTTTTTGAAAAAACTCCCGTGCGTTGTCCGGGTCAGGATCCATGAACAGCGGGTTCACGCCCTGTTCAAGTACTTTCATATAGGTTCCCTCCGATCGTCCCCTAATGATTCAGCTGCATCCCGATTCCCTCAAAGAGAAACAGGATCGCGAACCCGAACCAAAGCGTGTACACCACATAAAAAAGAAGTGAAAAAACGACCACCCCGGGGTTGCCCGAAATCTTTCCCGCCTCGATGCCGTAATAGTTGTAGGAGAGGTCCACCGCTTTATCGATCAGCGTCCCCACCATCTTCGCTTCCTTGAATTTCTTCTGTCGGTTCAGGTCCTTTTCCATGGCTTTGAAGGCACTGTGCCAGTTATAAAGCACCTGCCTTTCATCCAGGTCGTATTTCATCCGTACGGCTTCGCCATCATTATGGTACATCCGCTCTGCATCCTCCAAGCTGCTTGCGAAAATCTCCCCCAGGTTTCCGGAAACTATCAGTTTACCGCTCTCCTGGTCGACCCGGGCGCCATTTTTTTCAAACATGGCCGCCACCTGCTCCGCAGCAGTGCCGCTTCCCAGGGAGAGGGCAACGGAGATGGACACATCGGAGAATGCTTCCGCTTTCTCCTTTACGGCGGGGAGATAATACGCCGAGCCTTTGGAGATGGAATTGTAGAGCGAGTCCAGAAAGTTCAGACCATTCCGGCCGGCGAAAACCGGAGAAAACAGAATCGCCAGGATAGCGGAAAAACTCGCAAGCAGGGCAATACCGATGAAAAATTTTCCTTTATTTCGTATCATGCGGCCACCTCCTCTGGCTCCGAGGCGCTCTCCTCATGCCCGCCGTCCCCCCTTAGATACTTCAGGTTTTTTATAAAGGTCGCGAATACCCATACGGCGAAGCAGATAATCACCGCGAAAAATGCATAAATCCCGATGGTTTCAAGAACTTTACAGACGCCCTTCGATACGGGTATCACCTCCATGTCGGCCAGTTTGGAAGGAAGCGCGAATATCCTGTTCATGAATCCGGCCAGCACCGCCATGGCGTAAAACCCCCGGATGGTGACACCGGAAACCACCTTGGTCACCATGGATCCCACTTGAATGCCCACCAGGGACCCCAGAAGCATGCCGATGGCGAGCGTATAAAAAATGAAGCCGTAAATTGCGTACTGACTGATGGCACCGTATCCGGCCGTGAAAATGATCTGAAAAATGTCTGTTCCCACCGTGGTCATGGAGGAGACCCCCAATGTATAGACGAAAATCGGGAAGGTCAGAAAACCGCCCCCGACCCCCATAATGCCCGCTGCAAGTCCCACCAGCGCCCCCGACAGCACCAGAAACACCCAGGATATCTGCCGTCCTCCGGGGGTCAGGCTGTGATCGAATCCGATCATGGGCGGGATACGAAGCGATTGCAGCTTTTTGGGCAGATTACCCATCTCCGCGCCCTCACTTTTTTTCCCCTTGACGGCAACAGTACCCTTCCGGCGTCTGGCCTTCAGAAAATCATAGAGCGCATAAAATCCCAGGAAACCGAGCATCAGTGAATATACGGTGGTAATAAACGCATCGCTCAGAATGGGGTTGAGTTCATACAGCATCCGATTGATCACCCCCCCGAGGGTGGTGCCCATAATCGCCCCCACCAGAAACACCACGGCCAGACCAACGGAGATGTTTCCGAGTTTCCGGTGCAGCACGCTGCCCATAATGGCCTTGGCGAAGATGTGAAAAAGATCGGTTCCGACAGCCAGGATACCCTTGATGCCGGCGCTCATCAGGGCCGGGGCGATGATGAATCCGCCGCCGGCGCCGATGCATCCCGTGATAAGCCCTGCCCCGAGGCCGATAAAAATCGATACGAAAAAGATCGCGTTGGAATAGAATGCAGGGCTATAAGCATTTTTCCCACCGATAATCCCCGGAAGTACGGCACTTACCTGATCCGCAAATGCAATTCCCCCCAGAATAGCGGAAAGCACCAGCGCCCCCAAAAGCATCAGTCGCTTCCTGTCTTTCAGTATCCTTCCGGAAACATCCAGTTCCCATTGCGCATGGGCCCTCGCCCCCATGATCATGAACCTTCCCCATTGTTTAAAGAAATTCATTCGCCCCGCACTCCTTTCTCTTGTTTAATGCACTTCTTCTCATACGCATCCTGTAACTTGAAAAACAGCTCATCGAAGTCCACCGGTTTCATCAGGTAATCGAAAGCGCCGTGGGAAATCCCCTCCAAGGCGCTGTCGATAGACGCATGCCCGCTGAGCAGGATGACTTCGATGTCCTCATGATTCGCCTTGATGGCGCGCAGGATCTCGAGCCCCCCCATGCCGGGCATCTTGACATCCAGCACCACCACATCCACGGGCTTCTCTGCGACTATTTCCAGTGCCGCCTTCCCGCTGCCGGCGCTCTCCACCACGAGATTTCTCCTGGTAAGGCGCCGGACAAGCGGATAGAGAAAATCCGCCTCGTCATCCACCAGCAGCACATTGAACCGACTTGTGTCCATGGCTACTCCTTTTCGGTAATGGACCGTATTCTTCCCACCAGCTTCTCGAAATCATACGGTTTTGAAATATAATCCACGGCGCCGATTTTGGTACCCTCTTCGGCCGAAGACAGGCATCCGTGCCCTGTTAGAATGATCACCGGCAACTCCGGCGCCATCACTTTGAAAATCTTCAACACCTCCAGGCCGTCCATACCTTCCATTTTGAGATCCAAAACAACGATATCGAAATCCTCACGTCGCATAATCTGCACGGCCTCGCTGCCGCTATATGCCGCGGTAACCTCGAAACCTCTCTTCCGCAGCCTTTTGGCCATCACATCCACAAACCCCGCCTCATCGTCCACCAAAAGGATCCGGGTGCGATCAATTGTTTGTGAATTTTCCCCATGCATTTTTGCTCCTTCATATGCATTGAATCTTTAATTCTGCTTTTCGTCCCTTCGGCTCTTCCGCTCTTCCGCTCTTCGGCTCTTCACTCCGTCTGTCTTTCAGACCTCTGACCTCTAGCCTCTGACCTCTGGCCTCCGTTCTTCTAAGGCTTTCTCGACGTAATTTCCCGCAACCGAGCTTCGACGATTTTCTGCTCATGCTGCCGTCGCTTCCCGGCCGCCTCCATAATGGTGGCACAAAATCCGTCGATATCCGCCGGCTTCATGAGATAGTCAAAAGCGCCGAACTTCATGCCTTCTATGGCGGATCCGACTGTGGCATGGCCGGTCAGCATCACCACCTCGACCATCGGATACTTTCGCTTTATCTCCCGAAGGGTTTCGATGCCGTCAATGCCGGGCATTTTGACATCCAGGATCACCACTTCGATGCTGCCGTGCTTTTCCCCCATAATTTCCAGTGCCTTCATTCCGCTCTCTGCAATTTCGACGCTGAACCCCCGCTTCTCCAGACGTCTCGCCATGGCATCGAGAAACGCCGTCTCGTCATCGACAAGAAGTATTTTTGCCTTTTCCATATTTCCTATCCTCCATGACATTCAAAGCAGTTCGTTTTCCCCATATTTTCACTCGACCCCTTGAACCCTTGAATCCTTGAATCCTGCTTTCCTCTTTTCATCCGAATGCGCATCCGCCCGTTCACCGGCGGGCAGGTGTACAAAGAAGGTCGTACCTTCCCGATCCTTGCTGCTGACCGTTATCTTCCCCCCCATCCGTTTGATGATTCCATAACAGATGGAAAGACCGAGACCGGTCCCCTTCCCCACCGGCTTGGTCGTAAAAAACGGATCGAATACCCGTGAAAGATATGCCTCCGGTATTCCCGGCCCGTTGTCGGATACCCGGATGATGATCTCATCGGCTTCCCGCATGGTTTCAATCTCGATTTCGCCCCCGGTTTTTTCCATGGCGTCCAGGGCATTGTTGATCAGGTTGAGCATCACCTGCTGGACTTCGGTCTGGGAGACTTCAATCAGGGGAAGATCATCCGCAAAGGTGGTCTTGATCACCACATTGCTGTATTTGGCATGCTGCTCTGAAAGCCCTACAACCTCTGCGATCAGGTCGTTCACATGGGCCACGGCGAGGCGGTTTTCCGATTTCCTTGCGAAACTCAGCAGTTTCTGAGTAATGTCCCGGCATCTAACCCCCTGGGTGTTGATCTGTCGAAGAGCCCGTTTGAACTCCTCGTAATTTTCGCTCTGCCGGATCACATCGTCGTCGAGGAGATCCCCGATCCAGCCTGCCTCCTCTACCATGATCGCCACCGGGTTGTTGATCTCGTGGGCAATCCCGGCAGCAAGTTCTCCCAGGGACGCCAGCTTGCCGCTCTCGATGATCTGCTGGTTCATCATCTCCTTTTCCCGGTCGACCCGGATAAGTCTCCGGGCCACCAATCGGGAAAGCACCATGCCGGCCACCAGGATACAGACGCTGCCCAGCACCAGGTTGATCAGCGCGGCCGTCCGGGTCCGGCGAAGATCACTGAAGGCATCCGCGGAAAACTGCTGAAGGATCATCAACCATTGCCCGTCCTTCAGGGGAGCGGAAACATATACGGTGTCGATTCCGGTGAGGTCACTTCGCTCCGAAAAGTTGATTCCCTTTTCCACCAGATCCGCATTTTTTTTAAACAGCTCCTGGTAGCTCGAAGTAATCGCGGCGCTGCTTGCGGAAACTTCGGTCTGGAACTCCCCCGACCGGTTGAGGATAAAGGCAAACCCGGTCGCTCCGATACGAAGGTTTCCGACAAGGTCGTTAAAAGCCTTGAAGTCGATGGTGGCCCGGAGGATCCAGGGCTTTCCCTCACGGACCTTTTTCACCGCCACGATGAAATGGGGAAGCCCCCGGAGTCCCATAAACACATCGGAAACATAGGTGTCACTGGAGAGAGCCGCCTCGAACCAGGACGCCTCCGCATAATCCGCCTTGCCGAGCTTATAGGGCCCTGCATAAGCGACCTGCTTTCCGGTTTCGCTCACGACCCCGAGGTCTGAAAAAACCGCCCCGTATTCCTGCTGCAACCGCTCGAGGCTCTTCTGAAGAAAAGCTTCGTCACTGAGCTGTTCATAACTGCCGGTTGCCGCCAGGAATCGAATGTTGTCCAACCGTTCCTTCAGGAATGTATCGATGTTCTGGGTGTGAAGCTTCGCCAGGTACTCAAGCTGGCTTCGCACCTTTTCATGATAGAAAAAGGTCGACTGGTAGAGGACACTGCCGGTAATAATCAGGAGCGGTAAAAATGAGACAATCACAAAGGTCAGGAATATCTTTCTCGCCACCGACGCATAGTACACGGGTTTTTCAGGGACTGTTTCTTTCATCATGTGCCGTCTCCCCCCAACCGTAGAAATTTTGGCTCGGTTTTTTGGGGGTTTTTCAAAGAAGTTGCTCCCTACCGGGGTGTTTTCCGAACAGTTCACCCACGGCTTCCACCGGGTTTTCTCAAAATATGATTTGCAATTCCAAAACCAGTTTTTCAGTCGGTGTAAAAAAGGTCGATTTTAAATCGGTTCCCCTGCCCCACGGGGAACCAAAATTTCAGATGGGACTGTTTGTTATGGGGATTGGGGGAAAATGAACCGGCGCTGATGAACCGCATCCACCGGCCGGATGGTTTTTCAGGGAGCTTCGACCAGAAACAAAATCATGTCAGGCTTTTTATCAACCCGTCGGGTTCCTTTTCACGAACCGCCCCGAAATTTTGGGAATTCGCTCCATTCCTGGATCGAGATGTTGTTAATCATCTGGTTGATGTCGTCCCGGGAGTTCTGCATCATGACTGCGTGGGCGCCGAGCTTGATGGTGTCTGTGAAACGTAACAATCATGAAACATTTTCCCTATTAAGTATCTTAGCCTCAATATCTTGGATTCAGTATGCTTGGCTCGTGAATTGGAAAAAGTGATAAAAATGGTCCATAATGGTCATGGTTCACTTGATCACATATTACCCCTTATCATAATTCAAACAATTCAGGCTGCCATGCCCTCACTACTTCCGAAAATTCAAAAAGCGATGCTGGAACCCGGATTCTATCCTCATCCGACATCACGCTTTGAAAGATTCGAAACCCATATTTCCGTGGTAGTACTGACCGGCGACTATGTCTACAAAGTCAAAAAGGCGGTCGATCTCGGTTTTTTGGACTTCTCGACCCTGGAACGGCGCAGGGATGCCTGCAATCAGGAATGCAATTTAAACAGAAGACTCAGCCGCGATATTTACCTGGACGTCATTCCGATTACAATGGATAAAGGGAAATTCCGACTTGGGGGAGAGGGCTCGATTGTCGAATATGCGGTATTGATGCGCCAGCTGCCGGCCGACCGGACCCTGGACCGGCTCCTGAGAGCAGGGAAGATCGGGGGGCGGGAAATGAAACAACTGGCCGCTGTTCTGGAGCAGTTCTACCGAAGCGCCGCCACCGGTACGCGGATCGATGCCTTCGGCGGCAGGGATGCCGTGCGGAATAACTGCGAAGAAAATTTTCGGCAAACCGCTGAATTCGCAGGAAGGTACATTGACCGACGCTATTTCGACATCGTTCAGGCGGCCACCTGTGCATTTATCGACAAGGGTGCGCATGTGTTTGAGAAACGGGTCTCGCTGAAAAAAATTCGCGACTGTCACGGGGATTTGAAATGTGAACATATCTACTTCACCCGCCGGTGTATCCAGATCATCGACTGCATAGAATTCAACGATCGGTTCCGGTTCGGAGACACGGCCGGTGATCTGGCTTTTTTGCTGATGGGGCTGGATTTCCAGGGCCACAAGCACATTGCCCGCATGCTTCTGGACGCATACGTGCGGCGATCCAATGACCTCGATATCTATAATGTGCTGACGTTTTACAAGTGCTACCGGGCCATGGTTCAGGTGAAGGTCCACTGTCTTCGGCTGCAGCAGCTCCATCCGGACGCGGGAATGGACAGTAGCTTCACCAAAACAGCACAAAGATACATGCAATTCGCCTATCGGTATGCACTGGCGTTCGGTCGCCCGAAGATCTGGGTGGTCTGCGGGCCCATCGCTGCGGGTAAAAGTACGGTGGCCAAAGCATTGTCGGAGGTGCTGGGAATCTCTGTGTTGAGGACGGACCAGATCCGAAAGGAACTGTTCAAGAATACGACAAAATCCACCGAATCCACCGGCCCCACCGCTTTCGAAGAAGGCGCCTACAGCCCGGAGGCCACCGCCCTGACCTATGGAGAACTTTTTAACCGGACCGAAGCAGCCTTGAAAGAGGGACTCTCCATCATTCTCGATGCCACCTTCAGCCTCGAGACGCAACGGAATGAAGTCTGCCGCCTGGCAGGGAGCCATCAGGTGGCCGCTTATTTCATTGTATGCGAATGCAGGGAAACCGTCATCAGACAACGTCTCGCCGCCCGTTCGGGGCTTACGTGCGTCTCGGATGCCCGGCTTCGGCATTGGGAAGACTTTAAACGCAGGTTTGAGGACGTCGAAGAGGTTACGGATCGGCAGATCCTGCGGATCGACACCGAACAGCCGGCAGCAGAAAATTTGAAGGTTGTTTTGAATCGTTTTGCCGATGCATAATCGCCAACTCCGGCTGCTCGGAAAAACAGGACTTGCCCCCTTCTTTACTTTTGTTTCGTTTTATAGCTTATCGAAATCCCGGAGGTTTCTGTCGTCTCGATAGTGGTTTTGAAATCGTCCCGGGCCATGACGTAATCGACAAATTCCTGAATGCCGCCCGTAACCCCGCCGCCACCACCGCCCCGGTGGCCCGTTCGTATGTTGTGGGCGGTAAAGCACCCCCCCACGGTCATTTTGGGCGCGACATCGATAAAATACTGTTTGTACCAGTTCTTGTCCGCATCGCTGAAAACGAAATCGAACGGTCCCTTCAGTTCCTTGACGAGATTATGGGCGTTGGCCAGCCGTGCGTCGATGTAGTCCGACAGACCGGCTTCTTCGAAGTTCGCCAATGCCTGCCGATAAACACCCTCGTCGATTTCAATGGTAATCAGTTTGCCCCCCGTCTTGCTCAACGCCCAGGCAATCCATATGGCGGAATGTCCGGTTGAGGTGCCGATTTCCAATGCCCGGGTGTAATGATGTTCGATGACAAGATCGTAGAGGTATTGACCATCCCGTGCCGATACATTGAGGTTGTGCCATTGGTAGCGGTGACTGTCCAGAAAAGCGCGTACCTTTTGATCCAAGTTCTGCGCTTCGTTGGCGACGTTTTCCCCAAAGGATTGAATCGGTGTGAGGATCATCAGAAGCAGAAGAAACAGATGGCATAGCCGGTATCGTGGCAATATCATATGGCCTCCTTATGTTGACCGATACAAAAAAACCCAAGATCAGAATTCCGCATTCATTTTCATCCGCCGTCGTGTCTTCCATGGAGACAAAATGGTGACGGTGGATCAAATTTCCCCGGCCGGAGCAACTATCGCCGGCAGACGAAGAGCCGGCTCTTCCCGCTGGGGGTATGGTGAAGGGTGACGACGGAAAAAATCCGATCATAGGACTTCGCTCCGCCCTTGACAAATTCCCGGGCATCGGAAGATCCCATGGTCATCATCCTGAGATTGAAAAGAAGTCTTATCGTGGGGCGGCGGGGGACTTCGTGTTCCATGACCAGAACAGCCCCGTCCGGGCGAACGACCCGCCGCATCTCCTTTAAGGCTGCCTGCCGTGCCTCTCCCTTCAGTTCATAAAGGGCGTGGGAGCAGGTAACGGCATGGAAGCTCTTATCGGCAAACGGCAGGGCTGCCGCGTCTCCCTCCATCAGAACAATCGACCGACCTGGAAAATTCTCCCTCACCTTGAGCAGCATCCCCCTGGAAAAGTCATACCCCACGGCAAGGCTTTGGGGATACCGCCGTGCAAACGCGCCGATGACGGTGCCGGTTCCGCAGCAGATATCGAGGATGCGGGGGGCGGATTTTTCCTCAAGCCCCGCCATCCTTACCAGGAAATCCCGCGTATCCCCGGCGTCCCGGCGGGCATGAAGATTCACGAACGCATCATAGAAATGGGAAAACAGGTTGTAGTAT
>JBECKW010000344.1:0-33936 GCA_040235505.1 Desulfobacterales bacterium | reverse complement strand
GCTTTTCGAATCGCCAGCTCCATGCTGACTTCATCGATGGCGGATATATTCCGGGTCATCAGCTCGCTGCTGATGGTCCCATAGACAATATCTCGGACAAAAGCTTCATTTTCTTTAATAACGCCGATAATGGAAGCGTCTGAAAACACCAATGTCACATCGGCCGTCACGTAGCTGAAGGATGCCGAATTGGGCGGTGCAAGGACAACGAACCCCGGAAAATGAACACTGTTTTCCGAATACGCGGCCGATTTCGTCGACGTTTCTCCATTCGTTGCGGAAACATGAAATGTGAGCACCTTCGGTTGGGCAGCCGTTTCCGGCGTTTCAGGGGATCTCGAGGCCATCATCACAACGGATATGGCTACCAGGAAAACAATACCGGCCGCCATCGCCCATACCAGATGGCTTTTCCTTCCGGGAATGCGAACTTTTTTCCGGAGCTTCCGGACAGGCTTCGGTTTTAAAACAGGGGGAGGCGCTTCAGCCGGTGCGTCTTCTTCCGCCAGGATGACCGGCTCAGGTACATCCTCCTCGTCGACGAGGTCATCAAGCGTTTCCTCGGTCTCGATTTCCGCCTCTTCGAAACTCTCCTTGAGAAGCCGGTTGATATCATCCTGTGAAATGTAATCGGACGGTGATTTTGCCCCATGGGAAGCCGCCTCTGCTTCAACACTGTCAGGGGCTTGTTTTTCTTCTAATAATTGGTCGAGATCCGCCTGGGAAATCAGGTTATCGATATCCTCATCCGGTTCAGGTGCCGTTTCCGGCACCACTGAAGCCGTCTCTTCGAAAACCTTTTCCGGCTCCGCCCCCTCATCGTCCGTCTCGCCCGCCAACAGCCTGTTAATATCTTCCTGGGAAACGACCGCTTCAGATTCCGGCCCCGGAGAATCGGCCGCCGGACCGATACCGGCCTCGTCTTCAGCTTCATCCCCCGTCTCATCCAGGGCGCTCATGAGAAGCCGGTCAATATCGTCCTGAGCAACCCCATCCCCTTTTGCAGAGGAATCCGGGGGGGGGGTTCCCGGGGTCCCGGCCGCCTCTTCGCCGGGGGCCTCGATATTGCCCGTTGCCGTCTGCATCAGATATTCCACATCTGTCTGGGAAGTATTTTTTCTATCAGGTGAGATAGGTTTTGCCGCGGGGGCATCTTTTTGTAAAGCCGCGCCGTCAACCAGGGAGTCGATCTCATCCTGGGCCCCGTGGCTGCTCGATCCGGCCAGATCGCCGTGCAGCAGCGCCGCGATATCTTCCTCCGACAGAAGCCCGAAATAATCCGAGTCCGTCGAACCGGTCTCTTCCCCGGGTTTAACTATATTGGATTCGTCCAGGGCAAGGGGTATCATCTCATCCGCATCGGATATCCTCTCCGTCTGGCGAGCTTCCCGGAACGCCGTATCGATATCCTCCTGGGTGATATACGTCCCCGTGTCAGGCTTCATAATACCGCTTCAACCGTGTTTTAAGCTTGATCAGCGTCTGGGTATGAATCTGGCAGATTCTGGATTCGGTCAGTTCCATCACCTGCCCGATTTCTTTGAGTGTCAGATCATCATAGTAGTACAAGGAAATCACCATCTGCTCTTTTTCCGAAAGATTCCGGATGGCTTGGGCCAGCACGCGTTTGAGTTCTATTTTTGAAACATTCTCGGAAGGATCGTCGTTGCTGACGATCTTTTCCTGATAGGACCGCCGGCCGATGACATCGTTCTCTTCACTCCGGATGAAATCATCGAGATTCAGCAGGGAGACACTGTGGATATTGGACAGAAGCGAATGATATTCCTCCAGGGAGAGCTCCATCTCCGCTGCGACCTCTTCATCTTCCGCGGGTTCCCCCTTCCGGGTTTCAATGGCATGAATTGCCGATTCGACATCCTGTATTCTTTTCCGCATGGACCGGGAGTACCAATCCATACTTCGCAATTCATCGAGAATCGCCCCGCGGATCCGATATTCGGCAAAGGTTTTGATGTCGGTTTGCTTTTCGGGGTCAAACCGGTCCACCGCGTGAATCAGGCCCATGGTACCGGCGCTGACCAGCTCGTCAAAGGAAACGCTCGGGGGCACCCGCATGGCCATTCGACCGGCAATGTATTTTACAAGATAGGCATATTTGACAATGACCTCCTCGCGCATTTTGGCGGAGAGCTTGGCGGTCGCTTTCGGGACGGTGGTGTAGGTAGTTGTCGAAGCCATAAGACCATTCAACCGTAAGTTATATTTTCCCGGCCTGCCTGATTATTGTGTAAGGGGCCAACAGAAATTTCCCGGCGGAACAAGGAGCAAAGCCGGTTATTTCCTCAATTCCATGTACCTCTTTATGAAGAATTTGATATTTCCGTTTTCATCAAATCGTCTCGGGGCGTCTTCCAGTTGCCGGGCAATCTGACGGATGTTGATACTGGAAGGCGCTTTGGGATAAAGGGTGACAAACGGTTTTTGTTGCCGTACCGCCGCAGGAACTTTTTCATCCCGGGGCAGGAAACCGCAATACTCCAAAACGACCCCGCTGAGGTATTGATCCGCCACCTGAATCAGATTCAGAAATACTGATTTGGCTTCACGTTCATCCTTTACCATATTCATCAACAGCTTGAAACGCTTTTCTCCATACTGGGTGCTCATGACCTTGATCATGGCATAGGCATCGGTCACCGACGTCGGTTCCGGCGTCACCACGATGATGCATTCGTCGGCAGCCAGGTTGAAATAGGTTACATTGGTGGAAATGCCGGCCCCCGTATCGATGATGAAATAATCGAAATCGTCTTCGAGCGACTCGAATTCACTCAGAAGACAGAGTTTCTGGCCGTCGGTCAGGTGGGTCAGGTTCACGAAACCGGAGCCGGCGGGGATGATTCGGACACCGGCCGGCCCTTCGACAATGATATCCCCAAGCTGTTTTTCTCCGCTGAGGACATGTCCGATATTAAAATTGGGATGGACCCCGAAAATAATGTCGATATTGGCCAGGCCCAGGTCCGCATCCAGAATCATGACCTTCTTCCCCATATCGGCCATGCTCAGGGCGAGATTTCCCACGACATTGGTTTTTCCCACACCGCCCTTGCCGCTGGTGACGGCGATGACCCGGGGGCTTGCACTGTTCGGTGCCGACTCACCGGAAGTATTCGTCACCTTCCGGCTTGCTTTGTCCTGAACAATTTTCCTTAAACTGCTTGCTTGATCCACGTTTCTTCTCCTGGTTCCCGCCACCGGGCATCATCCGACCACCAATTCATTCCTCTATGCCCTATGCTCTATGCCCTTTGCCCTATGCGTTTTATTTAAATACTATGTATAATTTCAAATTTCAAATCTCAAATTTCAACACTCGGTCCCCTGAAGGATCAACCTCAGGATGCGCCGCTGGGTGGCGGTGACAATATCTTCTGGGACCCGCTGCCCGTTAGTGATGAAAGAGACGGGCAGCTTCAGGTTCATCAGTTGGTCGATCAGCCCCCCCCGGCTTTCGGTTTCATCTACCTTGGTGAAAATATAGGAGGTCGGTTTCAATATGGAAAAATTCTTCGCCGCCGCCTTCATATCCTCCGGTTTCGTGGCGGCGCTCAACACGAGATGGGTATCGATGGAAAGCTCCTCGTCCAGCAGAGTCCCGAGTTCCTTTAACCGCTTCAGGTCCCGGTGGCTCTGGCCGGCCGTATCGATCAGAATGACGTCCCTGTCCGCCATCTTTTTCAGGGCCTGGGTCAGGTCTTGTCTGGAGAAGGCCGAAAGGCACGGAAGTCCCATGATGGCCGCATAGGTTTTCATCTGATCAACAGCACCAATCCGGTAGCTGTCCACTGAAATGATACCGACCTTTTTCTTCTGCTTCAAACTCAGTTCCGCCGACACTTTTGCAATAGTTGTTGTTTTCCCTACACCGGTGGGTCCAACGAAGGCCGCCACGCAGCGCCCGCCGCTTTTTCCGGCGAAAGGATCCGTTACATTGATCACTTTCATCATCGCGCCGACCACATCGCCAGCCACCTTCTGCGGATCGATGGTCTTTGTCTGCTTGAACGCTCCGCCCTCCTGCATGAAGTTCCAGGCGTGCTGCTCGGAAATTCCCGCCTTGAGAAGACGGGAATAAAAATTCAGGCAGGTCGGATGAAGCCCCAGCAGTTGAGAAATTCCCCCGGTCTGGTTTGAAACGAGCAGCATGTCCTTGATCTCGGAAAGTTCGGTGCGAATATCCCGCCAGTCACCTCCCGCTTCGGGCGAAAAGGGGCCGGACGCCCATGAAGCCGACTTTTCCTCCCGATGTCGGGGCGGTGCCATCAGATCGGAAAGATCATCCTTGGCGGCGGCCGTCACTTCAAACACATCCTTGCCGTAAGGATTCTGGGGCCCCCGGGGAACTCTTTTCGTCGATAAAATCATCGCCTCGGCACCCAGGCTCGCTTTGACCTGGCCGATGGCTTCCTTTATGGTGTTTGCCCTGAACGTTTTAGCTGCCATGTTTTCCTGTCACCTTTCCCACAGATTGGAGACGTACGGACGGTACGACCTCCGCATGTGAAATAACCATCACCGTCGGCGCCGAAGCTTCTATGAGCCGGCGCAAGTGTCTGCGAAGTACCGGAGAGCATAAAAGGATCGGCTGGAGATTATTGGCCGCCGCCTTTTCCGTCTCTTTTCTGACCGTGGAAAGAACGGTTTCGGCATACACCGGATCCGCGGCCAGATAGGAGCCGTGCTCGGTATGCTGGATCGCCTTGCCGAGGCGCTCCTCCACCGCCTGTTCCACTACAATCACCGGCAGCATCCCGTCGGACTGGACGAAGGGACTCAAAAAGCCTCGGGCTAATTTCTGCCGAACATACTCGGTTAAAAGATCCGGGTCTTTGCTCATGGGGGCATAATCGGCAAGGGTTTCCACAATGGTGAGAAGATCACGGATGGAAACCCGTTCCCGCAGGAGATTCTGCAGCACCTTCTGAACCATGCCGATGGCCATCAGACCGGGTGTCAATTCCTCGACCGCCTTGGGACTGGTTCTGGCCAGATTGTCCAGAAGCTGCTGGGTTTCCTGCCGTCCCAGAAGATCCGGCGAGTTATCGCGGATCACTTCGGTTAAATGGGTTGCCACCACTGTGGAATTATCCACCACTGTATAGCCCGAAAATTTGGCTTCCTCTTCCAGGTCGGGCGGAATCCAGACTGCCGGCAGATTGAAGGCGGGCTCCCGCGTTTCAATCCCTTCGATTTTGCGCGGGACATCCCCCGGATCCATGGCCAGTAAATGATTGACCATCAGTTCGCTTCGGGCCATTTCCACCCCTTTGATCACCACCCGGTACTCCGAAGGCTTCAGCTTCAGGTTATCCCGAATGTGAATCGGTGGAATGATCACTCCCAGCTCGGTGGCAAACTGTCGCCGGATGGCCCGGATTCGCCCCAGCAGACTACCGTCCTGCTCTTTGTCCACCAGAGGAATCAGGCCGTAGCCCACTTCCAGTTCCATGGTATCCATGGAAAGCAGGTGCTCCACGTCTTCCGGACCGGCGGGTTCCGCTTCCTCCCCGGCCATGGAGCCGTCCAGAAGCTCCAGTTCCGCTGCACGGCGTTTCTGGAAGAAATACACACTGCCGCCCACCAGAAGTGAAAGCCCCATAAAGGGCAGGGCGGGAAAGCCCGGCACCAGGCCGAACAGAAACACCACGCAAGCCCCCACATAGATCGGCTGAGGATTGGAGAGAATATGGCTGTGGAACTCCTTGCCCATACGGTCTTCGGATGCCGAGCGCGATACCAGAATACCCGCGGCCGTGGAGATAATGAGGGCCGGAATCTGGGAGACCAGTCCGTCGCCCACCGTCAGCAGGGTATAGTTCTGGGCCGCTGTTACCATGGTCATGTTTTGCTGAAACACGCCGATGATAAAGCCTCCGATGATGTTGACCAGCGTGATGATGATGCCGGCTATGGCATCCCCCCGGACAAACTTGCTGGCACCGTCCATTGATCCGTGGAACTTGGATTCGTTCTGAATCTCTTCCCGGCGGACCCGGGCCTCGTTCTCGTCAATGATACCGGCGTTTAAATCCGCATCGATGGCCATCTGCTTTCCGGGCATGCCGTCCAGGGTGAAGCGCGCCGCCACTTCGGCAATTCGCCCCGAGCCCTTGGTGATGACGATGAAGTTGATGAGAACCAGGATGACAAAGATGATCATCCCGATCACATAGTTGCCGCCCACCACGAAACTGCCGAACGCCCGAATGATTTGGCCCGCAGCCGCCTGCCCTTCGTTTCCGTGCAGCAGAATCAGACGGGTGGAAGCGACATTGAGGGACAGACGAAACAGGGTCAGTACCAGCAGAAGGGAGGGGAATATGGAAAATTCAAGAGTGGATTTGGCATACATCACGGTGATCAGCACCACGATCGATGTCATGATGTTGAACGCCAGGAGAAAATCGAGCATAAAGGGGGGAATGGGCATCAGCATCGCCACCAGGATGCCGATGACGACAATCACCATTCCCAGGTCCGCCCGATCCTGGAACAAGGTTCCCCAAAAGTTTTTCTGGACAGCTTCCATACGCGATCCCCGCAGTGGTTGGTTTTTTGACGCTCCCGGAGCCGGCGGTGGCGGTTTGCTTGACGCTCACCCGCCGCCCCCGCCCTCCATTTCCCGAAACAGACTTCTCAACCTATTGTTTTTCTTTTCAGTTTGTAAACATAGGCCAGAAGCTCGGCGACCCCTTTGTAAAATTCCGAACTGATGATTTCGCCGACTTCTATTGCTTTATACAAGTTTCGGGCCAACTCCTTATTTTCAACCACGGGGATTTTATGCTCACCTGCAATTTCCCGAATACGTTCCGCCACCCGGCCGGCGCCCTTTGCCACCACAACGGGCGCGCTCATCTTCAGCGGGTCATACTTAATCGCCACGGCCAGGTGGGTGGGGTTCGTCACCACCACATCCGCATCCGGCACCGCCCGCATCATACGCTTTCGGGCCGCCTGGAGCTGGATGCTTCGAATTCTCGATTTGATCTGGGGGTCGCCTTCCGTCTCCTTGTGATCTTCCTTCACCTCCTGCTTGGTCATCATCAAATCTTTTTCGTACTGCCATTTCTGATAGGAATAATCGGCCACCGCCAAAACGACCATGACGATCAGGACCCATATGAATATCTTCAGAAACCCTTTAAGTGCAAAAACAAAAATGTAGGCGACATCGGCATTGTACAGGTTGAGGATGTCCCTGACTTCGCCTTTCACCGCAAAATAGGCGACCGTTGCGATGATGGTCAGCTTCAGGACCGATTTGAGGAGTTCCATACCGGAACGGAGCGAAAAAAGACGACCGAAGCCGCTGACAATATTGAATTTGGAGATTTTAGGGGTAATGGCCTTCGCAGACGGTTCAAAGCCCACCTGGGCGTAATTGGCGGCAAAGGCGGCCAGGAAAACGGCGCCCATTAAGGGCAGCACGAACGCCAGGAAATAGGTAACGGACTTGCGCAAAACAAGAATGCAAAATTGCTTGTCGAAGGTCGGAAGCTCCCTGAACCGGGCCACTCCCTCGACAATCTGCTGTAGCTTCGGATAGAAATATGCGCCGAACACGAAAAGTACGCAAATCCCCACCAGAAGCACCAGAACGGACGCGATTTCGGCGCTTTTGGCAACCTGCCCTTCCTCCCTTGCTTTCCGACGTTTTCGGGGGGTTGCCTTCTCGGTTTTTTCCTGAAAACTTTCTTCGGCCATATGCGGTGCCCTTTATCCGCCGCCCAACCAGGCAAGAAGCGAGGATAAAAGCGCCGGAAGCTGTTGCAGATACGCCCGGGTCAAAAGCTCGACGCCCATAAGGGAGAGGCCGAAAAAGGCGAGGCCCACCGCGATTTTTACGGGAAAAGCGGCAATGAGGATGTTCATCTGGGGCACAAATTTCGCCGTAATACCGAATGCCGCGCTGGTGAACAGGAGTGCCACGATGGCGGGGGCCCCCATTTTGATGGCCAGCACGAACATATGGCTCATCAGCCCCATCATCTGGTCAAAAAATCCCTTCTTGAGAGAGATCGTGCCGATATTCACAACGGAAAAGCTGTCCACAAGCCCCCGGATCAGGGCATGGTGTCCGTTGAGCATCAGAAAAATCACGATCACCACCAGGTTCCCGATCTGTCCCATGATGGAAACCTGTCCTCCGGTCTGGGGATCAAGAACGTTGATAATGGAAAAGCCCATCTGAAAACCGATGGTCTGTCCGGCGAGTTCCACAGCCGCCAGGAAAATACGAACGCTCAGCCCCAGCACCATTCCGATAAAAAGTTCGGAAACCATCATCATTCCCAACGCGGGGACTGAATTCGGGAACCTTGACGGATCCACCGGCACCACCGGCATCAGGGCAAGGGTCATGACAAGGGCCAGCCCGGCTTTGACGGTGGGGGGGATCATGCTGCTGGAAAACACGGGGAACAGATAGAGGACGACGCTGATGCGGATCAGCACCATCAGGAAAACCTCAAACTGCTGGGTGGAGTAGGTTAAAATCTCCATTTTATCGAATATACATGGGTATCTGGCTGATGAGGTTCTGAGTGTATACCGTAATTTTCTCCAGCATCCACGGCGCAAAATAGAGAAGCCCCAGAAGCACCGCCAGGATCTTCGGAACAAAGGAAAGCGTCATTTCCTGAATCGACGTGGTTGCCTGAAAAATGGAAACGATGAGGCCCACCGCGAGCCCGAGCCCAAGCATCGGCATGGACATCAGGATGGTCAACTTGATTGCCTCTTTTGCGAAACTGACGACGAATTCTGGGGTCATTTGAATACTCCGAAACTTTGCATCATGGATCCGGCCACCAGATTCCAGCCATCCACCAGGATAAACAGCATCAGTTTGAAGGGAAGGGAGATCATCACCGGTGGAAGCATCATCATCCCCATGGAAAGAAGCACGCTGGCCACCACCATGTCGATAATAAGGAACGGTACATAAAGCACAAATCCGATGATAAAAGCGGTTTTAAGCTCGCTGATGACAAAGGCGGGCACCAGGGTCAGCAGGGAAATATCTTCCCGGTTCTGGGGGCGCGGCTGGCCGGACGCATTGACAAAGAGCGCCAGGTCTTTTTCCCGGGTATTGGCTATCATGAACTGCTTCAGCGGCACCTGGGCCTTGTCAAGGGCGGCGGTAATCGAAATATCCTCATCCATGTATGGTTTCAGGGCATTGTTGTATATCTGCTGCCATACCGGTGCCATGATAAAAAACGTCATGAAAAGCGCCAGGCCGACCATCACCTGGTTAGGCGGGCTCTGGTTCGTCCCCAGGGCCTGCCGGAGAAAATGGAAAACGATGACGAGCCGGGTGAAGGAGGTCATCAGGATCATGATGGCGGGGGCCAGCGAAAGCACTGTCAGAAGTGCGATGACCTGGAGTACAACGGCCACGTCTTCGGGACTTTCGGCCTGCCCCACCCCTATTTTGAAGGACGGAATCGGCAGGGTTGCGGCGATGGATTTTGCCGGCACCCACAGAATAAAAAGAGCACCGATCAGTACCAGTGTACCGACCCCCAGGAAAAGACCCTGACGGCCGGAAAGGCGTTTTGGCTCGATACGGTCGGGAATCACTGGGGGTTTTTTTTCCGCAATCACGGCTCATCCTCTCTCATGTTGTAATTCTTTGAGGCATCGCCAAGTTTCCCTTTCAGCAGCGCCTTGAAAAATCCGCCCGCGTACTTTTCCGGCTGCCGGGTGCTGCAGATATCCTCCTCGTCCTCAATCCGGGCAAGAAAGGTAATCTGCTGGGGGGTAATACCGATCAGGATCTTTTCGCCGAGCACATCCACCAGAGCGATTCGTTCCTTGGGCGCCACATACATGGAAGCAAGCATTTGAATGATGCCCTGCTTCCCGGTCGCGCCGGATTGGGCAAAATAACGACGCAGGAACCACATTACCAGAATGAGAATCGCCAGCACCACCAGCAGCATGCTGAAGCTCTTGAGCATGGTGGCCCACATTTCGGGAGATGCGGCCGCCTGGGGAACGTTTGCCGTCACTGCACCGGCTGCCGCCGTTACAGGGTCAGCCAAGGCTCTTCACCCGTTCCATCGGGCTGACGATATCCGTCAACCGGACACCGAATTTTTCATTGACCACCACCACTTCACCCCGGGCCACGAGCTTTCGGTTGATATAAATCTCAAGCGGCTCTCCGGCGATCTTGTTGAGTTCCACAATAGATCCCTGTCCGAGTTGCAGCAGGTCATTCACGAGCATCTTGGTCCGGCCGAGTTCCACGGAAAGATCCAGTGGAATATCCAGTATAAAATCAAGATCCCGGGTGCTGTCCTCTTCCGGGGGAGGGCCGCCCGCAGGCTTCGCTCCGTTTTTTTGATTGATGTCTTGTTCCATTACGATAGCTCCCTGTCCATTCGTTTTTCAATTTGAAGCGCCTGGTATCCTCTTTGAACCCCGGCAAACCCTTCCAGCTTTGGGATCCCCTGGATATACCCGACCAGACATTGTTCGGCGTCCCGGTCAAGTTGAACGATGTCCCCCGCTTTTAAATTAATCAGCCGCTCGGCGGTAATCTCGGTTTTCCCCAGTTCCACCACCAGTTCAACGGCTGACGACATGACAATCGACTTCAGACGGCTCCGCCAGGCATTGTCCACCTCCAGCGCATCGCTCTGGAATCCGGCCGCCAGTTTGTTCCGAATCGGTTCGATCATGGAGTAGGGCATGCACAGGGATATGGTCCCTGAACTTTGCTCCAGTTCCAGTTCAAATTTGGAAACAATCACCAGATCCGTCGGAGGAACGATGGTGGCAAACTGCGGGTTCACCTCGGAACGCACATAGCTCGTTTTGACCTGTTCCACCGGCGCCCAGGCGCTTTCAAGATCCTTCAGGCAGGAATCCACCACCTTTCCGATCATCACCTCCTCGATGGAAGTGAATTCGCGGCCTTCAATCTTGGTCTTGCCGGTTCCCCGACCGCCGAAAAACGTATCGATCAAGGTGAAGACAAGTTCGCTCTCCAGAACCAGGAGGACATGCCCCCGGAGCGGATCCATCTTGAACACATGCATGCTGGTGGGCACCGGCAGACTTCTGCCGAATTCTGAAAACTTGAGGGTCTCCATGGAATCGGCCGTAATGTCCACCGTCGAATGGAGCAAATTGGAAAGACTTGTGTTCATCGTTCTCGCAAACCGTTCGTTGATGACCTCGAAGGTCGGCATGCGACCACGGATAACCCGTTCCTGGTGGATAAAATCGTAAGCGGAAATCTCATCCGACTCCGGTGCAATGTCCGTTTCGGTTTCGATCTTTCCGGCACTCAACCCCTGGAGCAGGCTGTCGACTTCGTTCTGGGATAGTATTTCGCTCATGTTTTTTTAAGAAAAAGGCACAGAGGCACAAAGGCACAAAGGCACAAGGTTATTTGAGTCCCGTTTCATTATTGGATCACGAACTGGGTAAAATAAAGGTTCCGTATCTTGCCGCTTGTCAGGACCTGATTGATACGCTGGATCAGTTCCCGTCGAAGCGCGATTTTCCCATCCACGGTCTGGATATCCTCAAGGCTTTTACTGCTGAGAAGCAGCAGAATCAAGTCCCTGATCTGCGGCAGCCGGTGCGCCAGCTCCGTACCCACCGCTTCCGGCAGGTACTCCAGCTCGATATTTGTTTTGAGATAGCGTTTGCCGCCCGGGTCATTCAGATTGACCACAAACGTGTCCAGGGCGTAGTTCTTGCTGAGGGCATCCTCGGTTTCGGCATTTTGATCGGCGGATGCGGTCGCCTCCTCCGTGCTCTGATCAGGCGCGGTGGTCAAAAGTTTCCACCCGACAAACCCAGCGCCGACGAGCACCAGGACCGCCACGCCAATGATGATCAGCTTCAGGATAGAACTTTTTTTCCCCCCGGTTTTTTCCTCTTTTGCTTTTTCTTCTGCCACGGATATCTCCCTGTTTCTTTCAAGATGATTTTTTTAAGAGAAATTCCACACGCCTGTTTTTCGCCCGGTTTTCATCACTGTCATTGGGATACCTCGGCATGCTGTCTCCAAATCCACCGGCGGCAAGACGTGCCGGGTTCAGCCCCTCTGCGTCGGTCAGGTAATACAGTACGCTGAGTGCCCGGTATGTCGAAAGTTCCCAGTTGGAGTTGAAACGGTCATTGTGGACAGGCACCGAGTCCGTATGCCCCATGATCAATATATCATTGGTGGCATACCGGAAAAGTGTCGCGATACTGTCCAGAATCTCGACGTGGCCCGGGTGGATCTCTGCGTCCCCGGATTCAAACAGATGATCGGATTCAAGGGTAATCACCACGCCGCTTTCGTTTTCTGTGACATCGATCAACTCCCTCAGATTCCGCATTGCCAGTTTCTTGCCTGGGATCTGACTGATCCCCTCGAGCATATCCATCGCCTCTTCAAGCGCATCGGTGGAAGTAATATCAACCGCCTTGGTATATTGTTCGAATTCATTCAACGGCGGCACGTATTCGTTCTGGGCGATGAAGTCAAGAGGTCCGTAGGTTCTTACAAAAATTTCCCTGGCCTTGCCCGCATCCATGGATTTCATTGTCAGCAGCATGACGAAAAAAGTCAACAGCAGCATCAACAGATCCGCGAATGTCGCCATCCAGGCATTCGGATCCATCCCGCCGTCACTATCGCCACCCGAAGACATAACTCTTTCCCCTACCCCTTTGCGCCTCTATATGCCTTTATACCTCTGTGCCTTTGTGCCTCTGTGCCTGTCCGTCCCCTACTGATCCAGCACGTTAAAAAAGAAATTCTTGAAGGTAAAAAAACCTTCCGGCTTTTCAGACCGTTCCTTGTGGGCCATGGTGATTTCGATCCGCTGGTTCAGCGCTCTGACCTCCCGGGCCTTGCTGGTGGACAGCGGCTTGTACTCTCCCCATCCGTAAGCCCTCACCAGATTCGGATGCACCTTTCCCTTTTCTATGAAATATCTAAGCACTGACAGGGCCTGCAGGGAAGAAAGCTCCCGGGCCGATACCCCCTGGTTCGAATCCCCCGAAAAAGAATCCATAAATCCGGCGATATCCACCGAATACTTTGTTTCATTCACGGCTTTGCACAGCCTGTCCAGGACCGGGTAGCTCGAAGTTTTTATCTGTGTCGACCCGGGTTCGAACAATACGGCGTCCGGCAGGGTGATGACGCTTTTTCCCCGGGTTGACGTGACAATGAGGTCATTGAGCGGATCATCGTCCCCCTGTATCAGGTCCGAAAAATCGAGCAGACTGGAGACCTTCTTGATCAGTTCGCTGGAAACCTTCTGGTTTTCCCCCCCGATGACGGAAAAACCTCCGGAGAGCACCCCGAAATTTTCCATGAGCGACCCCAGGGCCGTCCGCTGCCGGGCGTCATCCACAACGGCAATGGAATTGAGCAGAATGAAAAATGCGAGCAGGATGATAAACAGCGACACCGTCATGACCATGATGAGGTTGGGGCCGCCAGCTTCCTCAATCTGTCGTTTTTTCTTTCCCATTTTCAACCGGTGTTAAAAACTGCTTTTCCGTAATTTGGGCGGCACGTATGCCAGCATTTTCTGCTCCAGAATCCTGGGGTTTTCTCCCCGTGTAAGGGACAGGACCCCCTCCACCACCATCTCCTTGATGAGGGTTTCCTCCTTGCTCTTGCTTTTCAGCTTACCGGAAATGGGAAGACACATCAGGTTTGCCATGATCGATCCGTAAAACGTCGTCAGCAGCGCCACTGCCATGGCGGGTCCGATGGAACTCGGATCGTCCATGGACTGAAGCATCTGGACCAGACCTATCAGGGTACCGATCATTCCCAAGGCCGGCGCAAACATACCCATGGTGGCAAAAATTTCGGCGCCTATCGAATGCCGTCCCCTCAGATAATCGATCTCGGTGGCCAGAATCTCCTGGATGGACTGGGGTTCCAGACCGTCAACGGACATCTGAAGCCCTTTTTTCATGAATTCGTCGCCAATTTCCTTTACATCCGATTCAAGCGCCAGAATCCCTTCGCGCCTTGCTTTGGAACTGAGTTCCACGAATTTTTTTATCACTTCATCGGAAGAAAGAAGCCCCCCGGAAAAAAACGCGTTTTTAACCACACTGATGGTTCCCAGCATTTCTTTCAGGGGATAGTTGATCATGGTGGTCCCCAACGTGCCGCCCACGACAATCATAAGAGACGGCACGTTGACAAAAAGGGTGAGGCCACCGCCCATGAGGATAGCGACGACCACAAGCCCGAACGCGGAAATGATCCCAACAAGGGTTGCTAAATCCATAGATCCGTTACTCTCGACGGTTATCGATAATCATTCATGCAATTAAGAACTCCACCCCAGCCGAACTGCCATGCTCTATAACACAATAGCAACCCGCATGCCAAGGATTATTGTGCCGATTCGGCGATATAACCCACTGGAAATGCCAATGATTTGGAAATGAGCAAAGAAACGCGGCGGCGTCTGGATGAACAGACCGCCGGGAATGGGGGATAAAGTGTCAAAATAATGGCGGGAGATAAGTCAGAGGTCGGAGGTCAGGGGCCAGAGATCAGAGGTCAGAGATCAGAGGTCAGAAAAGCCCCCCCCTGTCCCTATCCGATCTTTGGCCTCTTGTATGAAACACCGAAATGGAAATGAAAGATAACGGTGTTTTGTTTAAATCACCTTCTTGCTCTTAATCTTGCTCTGGCATTTAATTTCGCCGTTAATTTGGATTAAGAGCAAGATTAAGGGCAAGAGCAAGAAAAATGCGACAAAGTTTTAATTTTGATCAAACTGGGAGCTTCGCCTCCCGGCGACGGCTCTGACCTCTGGCCTCTGATCTCCGGCCTCTGACCTCTGACTTCCGACCTCCACGCCGTTCTAGGCCACAAGATCCAGCCTTCCCGGATCAACCCCTGCAAGACTTGGGCTGGCCCCGGATACGTCCGGGATTTCGGATATGCCGCCCGTTTCCCCACGGGCCCGGCCCGACCACCGCCCCTTTTGCCCGCCGGACTGGTTGAATTCGCGTCCTGCATGGGCCATGGACTGGTTGAAGTCCGCATTGGCTTCCACATCGATCCGGTCCAGGCGCAGCCCCTGATGCGCCAGGGAGGTTTTAAGATCCTGGGAGTGGGCAAGCAGCATATCCTTTGCAGCATGGCTCTCCACGACGATCCCCACCTTGATGCCGCCGGCGGTATGCTCGATCTGGAGTTTCATCCGGCCAAGGTGCGGCGGTTTGAGCTGAAGGGTGATGTCGTTTTTTCCGGCATTGCGAAGCCGGATGATCTGGCGGCTTACCTGATTGAGCAAATACCCGGGAAGTTCCCGATTGGACGCCGTGCTGTCGAGAGCGGCGGTTTGAGAGCCGGTCTTGGGCTGTCCGCCCACGCCTTCGGCGGCCAGACCGGAAGCATCCGCCGTTCTACTTGCCTGCGGCTTGTCGGAAGCATTCAAAACATCCAAAAATTTTCCTGCCGGATCCTTGCCGGTGGAATATTCCGGGGATTGCCGATTCCCCCCTTCTGTTGAAACCGCCTGCTTGAGTGTTTCCTGGGCATTTTGGGGACTCCCGGCCTTTCCGGCAACCGACTTGCCGGTGATCCGAAAATCATTCGAGTTTTTGAACCGTTTTGTATCCGGCTGCCAGGAAGCTTTCAGGGAATCCCTGCTTTCAAGATCCACCGGAAACACTTGAATCTTTGAGGCCGTTTCGCTCGCCGGGGAAATATTTTCCATAAACCCCTTGACCGCTTCAGCCATGGAATGCTGGGCGGATGTCTTGTTTGCCGCCAGGTGCAGGTTTTTTTGAGCGGCAATCCGGTTTTCCAAAGCGGAGGCAAATCGCGACAGACTCATTTGACCGGATTCGTCTTCCATTGCACCCGCCGTGACGGAGGTTTCCTGCCTCATCTGCATCAGTTTGGATAAAAGGGTATGACCGTCAAACCCGCCGTCCGCTTTCCCGGCCGATGCAATCATCCCTTTCAGGTCCTTGTGGTCGTTTCCAAGGGGCGCTGCAAGTTGCTGCAGATAGGGTATGAGCAGGCTTCCCGGGAGCCCGTTTTCCCCGTCGCTGTCATCCAGGACGTCCTGCAGGTCATTGATCTTGGAGACCTCTGAAATCAACTTGTCCAGTCTCACCTTCAGGGAATCATCCCCTTCATCGCCCATCAGCCCAAGGCTCCGTATTTTTTCGATGATTTCGGTCTGATCGCCGGTGGGAGCTCCGGCGCTGTCTAATGCGCCCCGAATGCCCGCGGCCAGCTTTTCGAGATCGATTGCGTTCCCGTTCACGAGTGAATCGGAGAGAATACGTTGACTGGTTGCCGAACTCAGCCCCAGACCGCTGAGAATCGTTTCAAGGTCGGGCATGGCCGAAACATCGAGTGTCGCACTTTTTTCATCATCCGGCATCGAAAGCTGGGACGCCCCTTTGAAAAGCTCGGCAAGCGTTACCGTATGCCCGGTCCCCCGGGAACTGAGATTCGACAGCATCTGCGCCACCTCTTCGCTGTCGAAACCAAGCTTCCCCAGGATATCGCCGAATTTGGACAATGCCGCACCGTTTACCGTATAGTCCTCCAGGCAATTGCCGTCGGCCGTACACGCTTTTTGCAGCTCCAATAAAAAGGAGTGGCCGTAAAGCACCGGGGTCCCCGATGCATCGCTCTTTCCGGCGCCGGTGGAACTCGCGGTGAAGTGCTTCAATATATCGGCAAATCCCTTTGCGCGGTCGGTGCTGGTTTGGCTGGAACAGTTCCCGTCCTGAAACGTTTTGGAACATATCCCCTGAACAAGTGTCGATGGAATCATAGCGCCTCGCTGCGATGGTTGTCTCGTATGAGTCTTTTTCCTGGATCCAGCTTAAGCAACGGGTGTGCCAAATGCGAATGGTTTGCTGATTTATTATATATTTTCAGATTGTTATAGACCAAATCGTTCTGCGCCGGTCGCCGGCTTCGACCTGTTCGCCGGTGTTTTTTTCCCGGTGCGCAGCAAATGCGGAAAAATCTGCCGTAAAAAAATCCCCGGGGGATGGTTTCCCCGGGGAACTCACTATGGTTTGCTATATAAGGTTATTCTTTTGCAGTTTTTGCCGCCAGGCGCTCGGTAATTTCCACCGCCCTGTCCGGGCTGACATACGTCAGGATCTGGCCGACCTGATCGCCTTTCATATTGGAAAACACCTCATAAATGACCTTCATGTCCAGCTTATCGATAATCGCCGCTGCTTTCTTCGGACTCATGCTGTTGTAGACCTTGACGAGCTGCTTGATCTTTGCCTCTTCGGCCGCGTCCTGTGCCTGCTTTTCCTGATCCTCCGCCGCCCCCTTCTTCGCAAGCGATGCGTCCATTTTCGCCTGTGCGGCCGACAGTTCGTCGAGTTTCAAATCGATATCCCGTTTCATATCTTCAAGCTGCACCCGCTCCTGCTTGATTTTTTCCTCTTCGTCCTTCAGTTGCAGCCGCTTGATTTCAAGCTGATTCATCAAGGCCTGGACATCAGCGTATTGTTTCTCTTTGTCCGCCGCCTCGTCTTGTCCCTTGTCTGCCGATTCGGTCTTTTGTGCCACGGCACTGTCCTGGGCCTCCGCCGTTTTTTGCGTAAAAAGAAAATCGGCCAGGGGCAGGCTCCCTGCAAAATATATCAGCGTAACGATTATCTTGGCCGCCACAAACCCGATCAGCAGGGTTTTTATTTTCGACAGTTTCCGATTCATGTTTCCAGGCTCCTTGCACGTCTGAGGATCATCGTATCATCCATACTTTTCTGTTCCTCCTTCAGCATCTCCGCATAATACTCTTCTTTCTGCCTTGCCTTGAGTTTATCGATGGCCTTTTTTTCCACCGATTTTCTGGCCAGTTCCTGTTGGCGCTGAACGAGAACCTTCACAAGTCCTTTCCGCCGTTTTTCCTCGGAGGCCTCGAAAGACTCAAGCCCCGACAGATAATTTCTGACTTGCAGAAACCGTGCCGCATCCATCCCATTTCCGAGTTGCGCCTCCAGGCTCTCCACCGTTTCCGAAAAGGCGGCCCTTGCCTGTTCGATGGCTTGTTCGCAGAAGAGCACATCCTGACGCGCCTTTGCCACCTCCAACTGCTTCTGACGCTCCAGGAATTCCCGGTACTTCCTCAACGACTCCAAACGAAACTGAAATTTTTTCATACTTTATAAGTTTCCACAAATGGTCTTCAGTCGCTCCAGACCGCTTTCGTAGGGTGATTTTTCCTCAATCCGCTGCCTCAGAAGTTCGTTTATATGAGGCATCACCCGCTTGGCAGCGTCAATTTTCGCATCGGAGCCGTCAACATACGCACCGATGGAGATCATATCCTCCGCCCCGGCGTAGGTGGCCATGGCGTCGATCAGTTTCCCGCGACATTCGAGATGCTCTTCACCCACCACATCCCGCATCACGCGGCTCACGCTCGAAAGGACGTCAATGGCCGGATAATGCCCCCGGTTCGCCAGTTTTCGGGACAGCACGATATGGCCGTCCACGATCGAACGGACGGTATCGCCCACCGGGTCGTTCATGTCATCGCCTTCCACCAGTACCGTATAGATACCGGTGATGCTGCCTTTGCCCTGGACGGTCCCCGCCCGTTCCAGAAGCACCGGTATCTGTGCAAAAAATGACGGGGTGTAGCCTCGGCTGGTGGGGGGCTCCCCGGCTGCAAGGCCCACGTCCCGGCTGCTCATGGCAAAGCGGGTGATGGAATCGATGATTAGAAGCACGTTTTTGCCCTGGTCCCGGAAATATTCGGCCAGCGTGGTGGCGAGATAAGCGCCCCGCATTCTTATTAAAGGAGGAGAATCCGAGGTGGCGGCCACCACCACGGCACGCTTCATCCCCTCTTCCCCGAGGTTGTCCACCACAAAGTCCTTGACCTCCCGGCCACGTTCGCCGATGAGCCCCACCACCGTCACGTCCGCCGTGGTGTGATGGGTCATCATGCCCATGAGAACGCTTTTCCCCACACCGGAGCCCGCCATGATCGCCACCCGCTGTCCCCGGCCGAGGGGCACCATGGTATTGATGGCGGTAATGCCCACATCCATCAGCTGCCGGATGGGACGCCGCTGGAGAGGATTGATGGTCTGACCGTAGAGGGGGTACTGCCGGGTCGCCTGGATAGCCCCCTTGCCGTCGATGGGATTTCCCATGCCGTCTACAACCCGTCCGAGGAACCCGTCTCCGGCATCCACATAGGGATAACGGTCCAGAAGCGCAATCCGGCTCCCGGGACGGATTCCCCGGGTATCCCCATAGGGCATCAGCAATACCCGGTCTTCCTTGAACCCGACGACTTCCGCCGTCAGTGTTGCACCGGTGTCGTTTTCAATGAGGCACCGGCTGCCGATACTCATTCCGACCCCGTGTCCCTCGGCAATGAGACCCACCACTTTCACTATTTTACCTTCGAGGTTGAGCCCCGAATGGGAGTCCACCGCCTGAAAATAGGTATCCCAGTCGATATCCAGCGTCGGCGCATTCATCGGGGTCCCGCCTTCTTTCCCCCGGCCTTCAGCAGACACTCACGGATGGCCTCCAGTCGGCTCTCGAGGGTGGCGTCCACTTCCCCGAACTTGGTTCGAACGTTGCACCCGCCCTGGTGGACGCCGGAATCCGGGGTGACGGTCACATCCTTCAATCCTTTGATATGTGAAAAAAAATCTTCCTTAATAGTCTCAATATATTCATAGTCCTTAGGATTGACGGAGATCTGGACATTGACCGGCTCCGGAACGACCCGAAGCGCTTCGATAATGGCCCGCTTGACCATATCCTGTTCGAGGATCGCCTGGCTGTAGACCACCTTTTCCACCGAACGTGCCACCAGGTCGATAATCCGGGACTCATGGATTTGAATCAGATCCGCCCAGGCCGAATCGATATGGTTCACGATACATTCCATCCGATCGATGAATTCCCGGGACTGCTGACGGCCTTCATGGTAACCCGCCTGGCGGCCCTCGGCAAACCCCTCCTCATAGGCCCGCTTCCGGATCTCGTTCAGGTCTTCGGCTTTCGCCTCCTCCTGAGGTGCTTTGGACACATTCCGGGCAATTTCCCGGGCCCTTTCCTCGCTGACAAAGGATGCCACGAAGCCATTTCCCCCGCCTTTTTTCCCCTGGCCGGGATACAGCGATCTGAAGGCCTCCCCGTCCCCACCGATCTTGGTTTTTCGGGTGTCGGTTCTGTCCCACATCGATGTTTGAAACGATTTGTTTTTCGTAGAATCAGACAAGGACATCCTCCTTTCCCTTGCCGCCCAGGACAATGCTGCCTTCCGACTCGAGTTCCTTGGCCGCCCGGATGATCGATTGCTGTGCTTCCTCGACCTCCGCCAACCGAACCGGTCCCATCACTTCCAGATCCTCCAGGAGCATTTCGGAAGCACGCTGGGACAGGTTGCCGAGAATCTTCTGCTTCATTTCCTCGGTGGCGGTCTTCATGGCAAGGGCCAGCTGCTGATTCTCGACCTTCTTGAGAATCTCGCGCATGCCCCGATCGTCCACCTTGGCAAGATCCTCGAAAACGAACATCTTTTCACGGATTTCGTTGGCCATCTCGTTATGGTCTTCCTCGATGGTCTCCATAATGATATCCTCGCTGGCGCGATCCAGGTTGTTGAGAATATCCACCACGGCGTCAATGCCGCCGATTTCGGTGTTGCTGGACTTCATCTGGCTGAGTTCCGTCCGCAGGGTCCGGTCCACATCCCGGATGATCTCCAGGGGAACCTGCCCCAGTTTGACAATCCGGATGGCGATATCGCCCTTTTTATCGTCTGGAAGGGCCGCAAGAACTTCCGCCGCCTTTTCCGCCGGAAGATGTGCGAGGATCATGGCAATGGTCTGGGGATGCTCCCCGATGATCTGATCTTTGAGAAGGCCCGCGTCCACCTCATGGCTCCATTGAAAGGGGCGGCCTTCCTCCTCTCCCTCGAGAAAACGAAAGATCTTGTCGGCGTCCTTCTTTTCAAAGGTGTTTCCCACCACGCTTTTGAAAAAGTTATCCCCCCGGACGTTCAAGTTGTCCCTGTTTTCAAACCGCCTCACAAATTCATCGGAGATGGCATCGGCGACTTCCGGTGCTACCTTTTCAAATTTTGCCATCACCGCCGCCAGTTGTTTGATTTCCTTGTCCGTAAGCTTCTTGAAAATCTGCGATGCCTCGGCTTCCCCCAGGGAGAGAAGAAACACGGCCGCCTTTTCCGGTCCGGACATTTTTTTGGGATCCAATATTGCCATTTTCCGCTCCTATCAACTCGCTTCGCTCAACCAACCACGAATCTGGTCGGTGGTCCTGTCAAGATCCTGTCGCGCCAGGTAGGATGCTTTCTGGCGCCCCGTCATATCAGGCGCCGGCAGGGCGCCCCGGCTTTCAGGAGCCCCGGGAAGCGCTTCCCGGTCCTGGGCCCCCCGCACCATAAGCGGTGCCTGCCGTGCCTGGTCGGCCACTTCGCGAACCGTCCGGACAATCGGCTTCACCAGGAACATGAAGGCCGCCAGGATCAGCACCGCATAACCGGCAAGATGCCCGTAGCGTTTGAACAGGGCCGGCCAGTCGGTGCCCGGTTCGTCCCCGAAACTCGCCTCATTCATGGTGGCAAAGGGGAAAGATTCCACCGTCACCTGATCTTCCCGATCGCTGCTATACCCCATGGCATTTTGAACGATCTGCTTGAACCGATCGAGTTCGACCTGGGTCCGGGGCACATAGGTCCGGGTCTGGTTACCGTTCTTGTCCGTTTCCACCTTATAATTGCCGTCGAGCACCGCGGCAACCGAAATCCGCTCCACGGACGCCACCGGATTGACGGTCTTTTTGATCGTTCGGCTGATCTCGTAATTCACCGTCTCGTTCTGTTTCTGGGACTTTTCCGTCCGCTTGTTGTTGACGCTGTCGGCGCTTCCATCGGCCACTACCGGGTTGACGCTGGAGATGCCGTTTGCGGCCGCCTGGGCACTGTCCGAATTTTCGGTGGTCTTCTGTTGGCTCCGGACCACCTGGGAATCCGGGTCATACGTTTCCTCGCTGAGATTCACCTGATCGAAATCCATGTCCGCCGACACCCGGACAATGGCCTTCCCACTGCCCACGATCCGTTCGAGCATGGACTGAATCTGCTGGGCCAAATTGTTTTCATAAGCCACCTTGTATTCCAGTTTTTCATCGGCAATCTCCGAATCCTTCCCGTCCTGACCGCTTTTCTTCGAAAGCACGTTTCCGTCGCTGTCCACCACGGTCACGTTGTCGGGCGATAAGTCCTTGACGGCGCTTGCCACCAGGTTGACCACCGCCTCCACCTTGCTCTTGGACAGGCTGGATCGAAGTTTGAGCAGCACCGAAGCCGAGGCCGGTTTGGATTCCTCGAGAAACACCGAGTCTTCGGCCATGACAATCATCACCCGGGCGTCGCTCACCTCGCTGAATTCCTTGATGGTCCGGGCCAGCTCTCCCTGCAGAGCCCGCTGGTAGTTAAGCTTCTGAACAAACTCCGTGGTACCGAAATCGGTCTGGTCGAAAATCTCGAATCCGACACCGCCGCCCTTGGGGATCCCTTCACTGGCCAGGGAGAGGCGAAGATCATATACCTGATCCGAAGGCACAAGAATCGCGCTGCCGCCGCTTGCGAGCTGATACGGCACGTTCTGCGCCTTCAGCTTTTCAATGATGCTCGTCGCATCATCCGTCGATAGATTGCCGTAGAGGGGCTCATAGGATGTTTTTTGCCCGTAGAGGTAAAGACCGACGCAACCGAAGCCCACCACCAGAATGACAACCCCCATGACGATTTTCTGCGAGAGGGGAATTGCCCCGAAAATGTTCCTGATCTGTTCAAATAGCGCATTCATGTCGTTTGGTATCCATATTTATAATGGTCATTATGATATTCGACTGATTTCCTTATACGCATCCATAATCTTGTTTCTTACCGTCACCATCAGCCGCAGAGACATGTCCGCCTCGGTCAGGGCCAGCATCCCTTCATGGATATCGAGTTTGCCCAGGGTGACCTTCTCCATGTCCTTGTCGGCGTTGTTTTGCAGTTCGTTGACTTCGGAAATCGCCTGCTTCAGTCGGTCGACGAATCCCGTCTCCCCGTCATTCCGGGTTTTGCCCGTTGAAAAGGTCTGTCCGGATTCGATACCTTCAATCGGTGCGATATTCATCTAATGTCCCCCCTTTATTTCCCAATCTCAAGGGCCTTGAGCATCATGCTCTTGGTGTTGTTCATGGCGGTCACGCTGGCATCGTAGGCGCGTTTGGCGGTCATCATGTCCGCCATCTCGGTCAGGATGTTCACGTTCGGCATGGCCACGTAGCCCGTATCGGGGTCCGCGTCCGGATGCGCCGGATTATAGACCAGGTTGAAGTCCTCCTGGGATTCGACAATGTTGGACACCTTCACCCCTTCACCCTCATCCTGCTCCCGGGCCAGCACATTTTTGAAAGGCTCCACCGGCTGCTCGGAGAGCACCACCATCTTTCGCCGGTACGGCCCGCCGCTTGCGGTGCGGGTAGTCTCACTATTGGCCAGGTTTTCCGAAATGACGTTAATCTTGGTCCGCTGGGCGCTCAGGGCGGTTCCGCTGATTTTCATGGCCTGCATCAGATCCATTATTTACCTCCTTCAACAATGCTGTACTTGATCATGTTCAGTTTTCGCATCAGCATCTCGGAGCTTGTTCGGTACTGGAGATTGTTTTCCGCCAGATCCGTCATCTCCTGGTCGATGTCCACGGCCTCCTTGGAACTGTGAATGTACACGGGCCCGTTGGAAGGGCCTTCGACGCCGGTAGCGAAATGTTTGGCATTGGTTCGGGTCATGCTCTCTTCAGCGGGGGATTCCATGGCCCGGAGCAGGCTCTGTTTGAAGTCCAGGTCCGTCGGTGCGTAACCGATGGTATCCACATTGGCGATATTTCCGGTAATAAGCCGGTTCCGTTC
This sequence comes from Desulfobacterales bacterium, assembly GCA_040235505.1. Classification (GTDB taxonomy): domain Bacteria; phylum Desulfobacterota; class Desulfobacteria; order Desulfobacterales; family JAFDDL01; genus JBECKW01. The sequence continues at coordinate 9,959 of JBECKW010000344.1, read as the reverse complement.
CGTAGAAACGTTCAGGGCCTGATGCATCAAGTTCACCGCCTTGTCAAAAAGAATCGAATTGACCATCGCTTGCCTCCTGGGTCAAAGGTTGATCGGTAAATTCCGATTAAAGTAAGAACCGGCGATCCGATGTAGTGACAAAGCAATTTGCGTGCCTGACGATCAGGCGTCGATGCCTTCTTTGTATTCGTTGAGTTTGTTGCGGAGGGTTCGAACACTGATGCCGAGAATTTTTGCGGCGTGGGTCCGGTTGCCGTTGGTTTCATCCAAGGTCTGGAAGATGAGATTCTTCTCGACATCCTTGAGCTGGCGGGAGGCAAAATCCCCTGTAAATCCTTCACCCCCGGGCACTTCTCCGCCCGCTTCACAGGTGGATATGTCGTCGCAGAAAAGGTCCGCCGGACGGATCAGTTCTCCGTCACATAAAAGAACGGCCCGCTCGATAATGTTCTCCAGTTCCCGGACGTTTCCTTTCAGGGGGAGGGACATAATTTTCTGGATCGCATCCGGTGCCAAATCTTTGACGCTTCGTCCGTCAAGGTCGTTGTACTTTTCGACAAAATGCCTGGCAAGGACCGGAATGTCTACGCAGCGGTTTCGAAGGGACGGCAGAAGAAGGGGAATGACATTCAGGCGGTAATAGAGATCTTCGCGAAATTCTTTCTTTTCGATGGTTTCCTTCATATCCCGGTTCGTGGTGGCAATCACGCGGATATCTACCGGAATGGGCCGACGCCCCCCGATGCGGTCGATTTCCCGCTCCTGGAGCACTCGGAGAAACTTGGACTGGAGATGGAGCGGCATTTCGGTGACCTCGTCCAGGAGGATCGTGCCGCCGGCAGCCAGTTCGAATTTCCCCGGTTTGGTGGCGATGGCCCCGGTGAAAGCGCCTTTTTCATGACCGAAGAGTTCGCTTTCCAGAAGCGTTTCCGGCAGGGCGGCACAGTTGACCGCCACAAAGGGTCCCTGGCGCCGGCCGCTGTTCTCATGGATGTAGCGGGCGATCAGTTCCTTTCCCGTACCGCTTTCCCCCTGGATCAACACCGATGCCCGGCTGTCGGCCACTTGACGTGCCAGGTCCAGGATCTTCAGCATCCCCGGGTCCTGGGCCACAATCTGTATGGAGCTGCGTTTTCGCCTTCCCCTGTCGGAATCCTCTCCCCGGATGGCCGACTGGAATACCCGTTGCACGTGATGGCTCAGTTGCTCGCTGTCCACAGGCTTGATCATGAAATCCAGCGCGCCTGCCTTCATCATCTCCACGGCGGCTTCAACCGGCGCCGTCTTTGAAACGAACAGGACTTCAGCCGGATCTTCCCCGCCCTTCGCCTGCCCGAGGAGCCCGCCGGCATCCAAACCCGGCGCATCGAAGCTGATAATCAGAAGCCGGAAACCGCGTTCGGCCATCTCGCGGATCCCCTCCTCGCCACCGGAAACCCCGGTCGGGGCATATCCCCACTCTTCCAAGGTTCGCACCAATGCCACACGTTCCTGTGGATCGTCCTCGATAACTAGTATGTTCCGGTTCTGTGTCATAAATAATTAATCATTGGCCAACGGATGTTGTCGCTGTCGGCGCTTGATCTTTCATTTTTTCATCCAACGCTATACTTTGTAATTTCTCCTTGGCCATTCGCACCCAGAAGGCGTCTCCGCAATTAAGCATCTCGGAGAGCACCGTCCGGGCCGCTTCCGGGTTCTGCGCCTTCAGATCGGATTCGGCCAGGAGAAAAAGAAGCGCCGGGGGACGGTTTCCGCCTGAAAATTTCAGCGCCATGGTAAAGGCCTCGCCGGCCTTGTCGAAGTCCGAAAGCTTCATATAGCTTTCCCCCAGACGGCGATGGGCTTTCATGAGCTGCTCGTTCGAAACCTCCGGAGACGATACCATCAGGTTGATGGCCTTTATCAGGATGTCGGGGACACTTTGCTCCTTCCCCATGTTCCCGTATGCATCGGATTCGGTCATCAGAAATTGCGCCTTCTGCATGTTCGAAGTGCTTTGCTCAAGGCCGGTCCAGATAAATTTCAGGGCAGTCTCATATGACTTTTCGGAGACCAGAAGACGCCCCATACGAAGGTAGGCGTCGGGATTCTTCTCGCCTTTTGGAGCTTTCTGAAAATATGCAGAAAACATCTCTCTTGCCTGCATGTTCTCGCCAAGTTCCTGAAGCGTCACCGCAAAATGGTAATAAAGACTCGCGGGGCGCTTGTCGGCCGAAGATGCCTTGTAGGACTTCTGAAAAAGCTCTTTGGCCTGGGTGAACAATTTTGCCCTAAAAAATGCCGTGCCGACCATTTCGAAAATATCCGGATTTTCAAATCGGTTGATGAGGCTTTTGTCCTTTTCATATACGGTGATCGAGGCCAGGGGGTCGCCACGTTCGGCCAACTGGCGAAAATATCCCCCATAGGCTGCCGCCATCACATACTCGGCATCATCCTTCAGACTTTTGAGATCTTCCGATATCACGCCCCGAAGGGTCTCGATGCTGGCGCTATAATCTCCTTCCTGGTACTGGAGATCCGCCAGCCGGACCACGGCGAGCTTGGCCATGGGATGGCCCGAAAAACGATCGATCACCATTCGGTATTGGGCCTCCTTTTCGGATCGGTTTGACAGAAGGTCCGCATATCGGATGGCACTGATGGCGAAACCGTCGGTATCCGGGTACCGCTTCATCACCAACTCATAGATTTTTTTCGCCTGCTCCTTCCGGCCGCTGTCCCTCAACGTGTCGCCGATTCGTGTCAAGAGAACCGGTACCGCGTCGCTTTGTGGAAACAGGTTCACCGCCTTGGCCATCGCTTCCCGGGCGCTGTCCATGTTGCCGAGCTGATAGTTCAGATTTCCGATATACTCCAGCAGATCCGGATCTTCATAGATGCGACGGGGATCATCCGCCGCCACCCGGGTGAGCATGGCCAGGGAATCGGAAAACTCGTTTTCTTCATAAAGTGATTTGCCGAGTGCAAGCCGCACATCCGTCAGGCGCCGGCTTTGGGGATAGTCCTTGATAAACTGACGAAATGTGCTGACGGCCAGATCCTGTTTCTGCTCTTTTGCATAGAGCAGCCCAAGGTTCAGCATCGCGTCGGCGGCCTCTGGAAGATCCGGATATGTTTTCAATATCAGTTTGAAATATCCCATGGCCTCCGCATTGCTGCCGAGCTGGTCGTATATGCCGCCCAGGATCAGCATGGAAGAGGGGGCATAGGAGACGTCGGGATAATAACTGAGGGCGTCCTGAAAATAGCTGACCGCATCCAGATTCATTCGATCGTCTCCGGAGGTGCTCATTCTGGATGCCGCATACGCTTTCAGGTAATAGCGTTCTGCCTGGCACGGGTCCTTGGCAGTGGGATTAAGTCCCGTATCCAGTAACTTGAAAGCCGCTTCCCATTTATTTTTTTGGCAAAGCGCCAGGGCGCTGGACATCACCGGTGAGCCGGTGCAATTCTTCCGGGATATCTGGGTGAGCAGGTCCTCTGCGTCCGTCTCTATATCGGAAGCAGGCGCCGCTGCATCGGTTCCCGTCGTCAGTTGAAGGCTTGTTATCGGTTGGGTAAGATATGTTCCGGTTTGTTCCGGTCCGGTTTGCTCCGGTTGAGCTGATTCATCGGGGGATGGCGGCGGTTGAGCCTTGGAAGCGGATTCCGGAGCGGATTGCGGCGATTGATCGACGGTGCCGGGACCGCTCCCGCCGCTCGCCCCAAGGATATCCTTCTTTTTAAATCTTCGATGTTTGACGGGAATTTCAGTTTTCGACGCGGATTTGATCGACACCAGGCGAACAAGGAGTATCGGCGAATTCCCCTGCCATTCGGCCTGAACCTCCCGAATATCCTCGGAGGTATCGATCTTCAGAGAAACGGCCCGGTCCGGAAGCTTTTCAACGGTAATCTGTTTAATCAGATCGCGACCGGTGAGATTCCCGGCGGCTTTTGGGGCCAGTTCCGACGCTTTAAACGCCACCATAATTTCCCGGGCGCCCAGTTGCAGCACCTTGAACTCCGCACGCCGGTCCAGACCAACCTGCAGCGTGCGGCCCCCTGCGCCCGCATCAATTCGCTCTACCGTGGCGGCGGCGCAGACCGTTGCAAGACACAGGAGTCCGCCCAACATGCCCAGCAGGCACCCCGGAATGGTTCTTCTCAATATGCGGTAAATAGGGGCCTTCATCAAAATTTATCAAACCTGTCCCGTCTGTCGGAAGCTGCCCTTTGCAACTCGATATTTCGACATCCTCCCTTTATCAGCAAACTGCATGCCAAAAGATGAAAACGCCCCGCCGGACCCTGCACGGGACGGCACCGGTATCGCCCGGCAAAAGCGCCGGCCGGGAGGGGCGGTATGCTGAAAAACCTGCAAGACTGAAAGCGGGAAACAGAATACAGCGCTGGGATACTTACGGGGCGTGGCCCCCTTTTCCGCCCTCTCCCGCCATGAAAGTGCGACTCTCGAAAGCAATCGAACCCGGGTGCCTCCGGCGTTCGACCTGCGGCCTGAAGGAGGAAATCAAAGGAAAGCGTCAATAATTTGGCGCCCCATGGGGTGGACGAATCAGATGAAATTCGACGCCTCGTCCGGGGTCTCCACCTTTAGCTTTTTAATCTTTTCCACCAGGGTGGTTCGGTTCATTTTCAGCCGTTCGGCTGCCTTTGCCTTGACCCAATTGGCCTCGTGCAGGGCGTCCAGGATAAGCGCCTTCTGATATTGATCCACCAGGTCACCGAATCCGAGATCGCTTCCCGGCGGACAGACAGCCGGGAGCCGGCCGGAGGTGCTTTTGCCTCGGATATGCTCCGGCAGATCCGCCGCCTGAATCACATCTCCTTCCACCAGCACCGACAGACGTTCCATCATGTTCTCGAGTTCCCGGACATTCCCCGGCCAATCATGGGTCATGAGCCCCTGCAATGCCTCGTCCGAAAAGGATTTCATTCGCCGGAGATCCTCCCGGCGGCGGCCCCCCATCCGGTTCATGAAGAAATTCACCAGGAGCGGAATATCGCTTTTACGATGCCTGAGGGGCGGCACCTGGATAGGAATGACATTCAGCCGGTAAAACAGATCCTCCCGGAAGGTCCCCTCCTCGATGGAGGCAAGCAGGTTTTTGTTCGTTGCGGCAATCACCCGGATATCCACCTGAATGGAATGCGTGCTGCCCACCCGTTCAAACGTCTGCTCCTGCAGCACCCGAAGCAGCTTGACCTGAAGGTCCGGGCTCATGTCCCCGATCTCATCCAGAAAAATCGTTCCGCCGGCCGCCATCTCAAAACGGCCGAGCCGGGTGCGGTGGGCGCCGGTAAACGCCCCCTTTTCGTGTCCGAAAAGTTCACTTTCCAGAAGTTCATGGGGAATGGCACCACAGTTGATGGTCACCATGGGACGGTCCGAGCGGTAGCTGTTCAGATGAATCGCCCTCGCAATGAGTTCTTTGCCCGTACCGCTCTCACCGGTAACCAGAACGGTGCTGTCTGAGGCGGAGACTTTTTCGACGGTCCTGAAAACCTGCTTCATCTCGAAGCTTTCCCCCACGAGGTCTCCGAATTTGAACCCGGGCAGTTGGTCTTCCTTCCGCCGGCGCTTCCCGGGAACTTTCCGGTCGGCAAACGCTTTTTCAAAAGCACCCTGCACCACATCCGGACTGTCTTCGCCGGTGAGATAGTCGAAGGCCCCTCTTTTTACGGCTTCCACCGAATGGCGGTAGGACGCCTTCCCTGTGTACACGATACAGGGGGTGGTAATCGCCCGGGCCGCCACCATATCCAGGAAGGTCGGCCCCACCCCGTCGGTACCGGTATAATCGGTCACCACGACATCAATGACATTGCTCTCAATCAGGTCGAGTGCCTGCTCACGGTCTTCAATAGATTCAATATGATAATCGCCGTTTTCCCGAAATACGGCTTCAAGGCGGGTTGTCGCCTCATCGGCATTTACAACAAGAATCTTCGGCATTTTTATCGCCTATGGGGGAAAAAGTCTGTGGAGTTCATCTTACTTTCCAAATATTTTTTCAAGTTTCTCTGAAATGGCTTCCGCAGTGAACGGCTTCACGACATAATTCGTCACCCCGGCCTGAACCGCGTCGATGACATTTTGCTTCTGGGCTTCCGCCGTCACCATGAGGAAGGGAATATCTTTAAGCCCGTCCGTGCTTCGAACTTTTTTCAGGAGGTCGATCCCTGTCATTTTCGGCATATTCCAATCGGATATGATCAAATCGATGCTCGTTTTTTTCAGTTCTTCTATAGCGGTGGTGCCGTCATCCGCCTCGATGATGTTGCTGAAGCCGATCTGCTTCAATATATTCTTCATAATCCGGCGCATGGTTGCGAAATCGTCAACGACAAGGATTTTCATGGACAAATCCATAAATTAAGCCCTCCTTTAAAACGGATTTGGTAAATATTCAAACCGGCACATCCCGTTGGTCCGAGTGTCGGAATTTTTGTTTTTCCTGCCTGGTGTGCCCGGAGCTTTCCCGCATCTTAGTTGGCCATACACACTTCAATGGTAAAGCTTCCCCCATCCATGGTAAACGGAATGGCGATTTTCGGCCCTTCCGTAATATGAATGATCTTATGCCCCTTCCCGGTAATTACCGATGGAATCGCCGCCTCAAATATTTTGCCTTTCTGTTCGAGCTCCATCCGCGCCTGGCCGGAGATCATATTGGTCAGTTCTCCTACAGCATCGGCGACCTCATTGTCCAGGTTTTCAATGGTCTCTCCGAACATATTGGAAACGATCTTTAAAATGCTGTCCTCTTCAAAGGTAACGGATATGGTCCCATGGGCCTCCCCGGTGACCCCGACCACGCCGGTTACATCCCCCCGGGCGGTGTCGTCTTTTTTCAGATACGGTTTCCCCGGTTTCGCCTTGACAAAAGCCATGGTGTCGAGAACATTTATGGTGGCGTTGATAAAGGGATTTATAATGGTTGCATCCATTATTTTAAAATTCTCCTTTTCCCCGGCTCGAGTATCTCAAACTGATCGGTGACCCAATGTACTCCCAGAGCCTGTCACCTAAATCCGGTCCGGCTCCGACGTGTTGTGCCGAATAATCTCTTTCAGAAGCGAATAGCTATCCAGATCCATTTCTTCAAAATGAATTCCGAATCCTGCCGGATCGTGCCGTACCACCGTACCTTGCATGGAGAGCCCCATGGGCTCCTGGGTGCCGGTCAGTTTCACCTGTATCCGGCACGACGTTCCCAGGGGAATCCTCTCACGGCTCTCGACCAGCATGCCGCCCATGCTCAAATTGACGGAATCGCCTTCAAGGTGCAATTCTTTCCGGTTGTATTGAATAACAATCTCACTCCGGAAGGGCACCCGAACATTTTTCCGTTTTTCAGTTTTATTCATTGCTGAGCAAATCCCGATCCGTCTCTCTTGCCAGGGCAGATCCCCGAATCACCTGCCTTTGTCGCTGAAACGAATAGGCAATCAGTTTTTCCCGTTCATCTTCGCTGATGATAAGAAACTTGATAGACGTTTCATACAATTGCCGGCCTTTCATTTGAACGCCGGTTACCCGAACTACTTCACCGTATGCTTTGAGAAATCCGATGGAAAAACCGGGCACGGAAACGGAAATAAGCACCAGTTGCCCTTCTTTGAAAGCGTCCTCCAGAATCAGCTTGATCCCCGCGCCGCTGACATCCTGGGCAGTCCCGTAGGAAATCATTTTTCCAGGGGATGCATCCGGATCCAGTTTCTTAAGAATCAGGTCAAGTTTTTCCTCGATTCGATTGATTCGCTCTGCCAGATACCCCAACCGGTTGTCCGAAAGGCCGCCTTCAGCCATGGGAGCAACGCTTGGTAAACCTTCCGGAAGTATCGCCTTGTGCTGCTCGAATTCTTCACGGGAAACCGGTTGCACTCCGACCCGGGTCGCGAGATCCGCCCGGACATAGGTTCTTTTCTCTTCATCTTTTTTTCCCGCCATCACCCCTCCTGAAACCAAAGAAAAGCCCCACTGTCAACCTAAACCCGAAGCGTCATGCCTGGAGCGTGTCCACCGTCGGGCAGTATCCTGCCGCCCATCTGTTTTAATAGTTTTAATCCTTATTAAAACAAGATGGTTATAGCATCTATTGAGGTGGGTGTAAACCGGGAAAAATTTGCGGGCTGCAAAATGTCATGCCGCTTCAAAAACGATCTTGCCTTCCCCGTGAAGCGCCAGGAATGCGCGCACGACTTCAGGATCGAATTGTGTATTTGCCGCCCCCCTGATGATGCCGAGGATCTTTTCGGGATCCATTTTTTTACGGTAGGCTCTGTCGGAAGCCATGGCATCGAAGGCATCCGCGACGGCAAGGATTCTTGACAGCAGAGGAATTTCATCTTGTTTGAGGCCGGACGGGTAGCCGGTACCGTCGAATCTCTCGTGGTGGCAGCGAATAATTTCCTGCTCACGATCCCACATTCCGAGCTTGCCCACGATATCCGCCCCGAGATCGGGATGTTCCTTGATCTTCTCATATTCCGTTTCCGTTAACGGACCCGGTTTCAGCAAGATGTTGTCGGGAATACCGATTTTGCCGATATCGTGAAGAGGCCCTGCGAAATTTAAAATATCCATTTCCTCCTGGGTGCATCCCAGTTCCTTGCCCAGTTGAAGAGATATGTCGGTGACACGGCTCGAATGCTGCTGGGTATAGGGATCTCTCACCTCGATGGCCTTGACGAAAGCATACAGGGTGGAGAAAAGATTGTTGTATATATTTTCGTAAAGCGCCAGTTTCTCGATGGAATTGGCGGCCTGCTGGGTGAGAAAGGAGATATAGTACAAATCATTTTCCGAAAATTGCCGGTCTCCATCCCGAATGGCGGCCGTCAATACTCCGAAGACCTGTTCCCGGATCATCAGCGGCACCACCATGCATGAGCGCACTTCGGGCGGCAGGCGCTTGCCGTTATTTTTGGAAATGAGCATGGGAAGCTGGTCCGAAACCGCTTCTCTGATCAGCTTCTCCATTTCCCGCCCGCTTCCGCCATCGTCCGGCTGATCGGATATGCCGCCGGCTTTTGCCACCAGAACCGGCCGCCGTTTACCGCCGGAATGGACAAAAAAAGTGGCTTCCTGGGCGCTGGCAATATCCAGTGTCATTTTCACAAGGCGGCCGAACACATCCTGATGGCTTGACATCGTGCTCAGATCGCTCAATATTTTGTTCAGAATATTCAATCCCTGAAGCTTGGCCTGAAGTTCCCGGTTTAAATTTGCCAGTTTTTCTTTGCCTTCCACCTCTTTTTTCAGAAGGATATTTTCCAGGAACAGCTCCCGCTCGTGCATCACCCGCTTAAGGCACATTTCCATCTGTTGAAGACCCACCGGTTTTACCAGGAAATCCACCACACCGTTTTTAATGGTTTTCAAGCTGGTATCAAGCGATGGAAAGCCGGTCATGACCACCACCGGAATGGTATTGTCGATCTGACGGATCCGCTCGGCCAAGTCGATCCCATCCATTCCGGGCATATGGATGTCCGTAAAACAACAGTCGATCTTTTCCTTTTGCAGTAATTCAACCGCTTCTTCGCCACCGGCGGCGGTCAATACGGAATATCCCTTCTGGCCAAAATAATCCCTGGCGATATCGAGGATGGTTTCTTCATCATCTACAAAAAGGATGTTACTGGCAGGTTCAATCATGTGCCGCTTTTTCCAATCCGTTTTGAACACCGGCAGGAGCGCTTTGGGATCAAAGGCGTCGAACCTGCCGGATCACTTAAAAATTTAATTTAGAACCCATTGAGAGGCGCTTCAATTTCCGAGCCGAACCGGTTGGTAAATAGCCGCGTTTTGAAAGCCGTCTCTTGGTCATAGTATCGGTCAACCCCGCATATCCTTTAGCTGAAAAGGCCTTGGAGACGGGGCGATCGTATGTAAAATCGGAAGATGTCATGATCGGGGTCGCTATCGGTATCGGGATCGCTATCGA
>JBECKW010000338.1:0-3413 GCA_040235505.1 Desulfobacterales bacterium | reverse complement strand
CACTGTTCCTTGCGGCATAATAAATCCTCCTAAAAATAGTGTTGATACTGTAGCATTGCTTACCGAAAATGTCTGAAACGAGCATATCCATCGCAATGCTGCTTATAATGCACCCGCCGGCAGGTTTATACCCCTCGCCGACTCTGGTAAAAAACAATTCAAAATCAACCAGCCTTTTTGCCTGTGAAAAAAGTCTGCTGATACGGGCTGGAAGGAGAAATAAAAAAATGCCTCTTTTTTTATATTTTTGTTTCTTTTATATGCAAGGCGATTTCATAATCGGGCAACGCAACTGAACCTGGCGGTTTGCCTCAAATGCTACCTGTTGATAAATAAAATATATTTTTTAATATCATATTACGGTAATTTTGGTTCGATCGTGACATGTGGGTATATATGTAGAAAACTGGCTGGGCACTCATCCCTGGCAGATATGTAAAAAACGTTAAGAGGCGTAACACGGCAGAAAAGAACCTCTACTTCTGAATCCAAAGCAATAATTAGCCAAAATACTATAAAGCTTAATATATTAACAGGATGGGTTTGTCAAATATTTTTTTCGTTTTCCTCAAATAAATTAATTTGGCCCTTTGAAGTGCCGTGGAAACGATTTACACCAGATGCATCTGATCGGAAACCGCAACGGCCAGCAGGTCAACATTCCGGAATCCTCGAGGCAGTTTTTTTCCCCGCCTGCCGCGGGGGCCGGTAAAGTCTGAAAGATTTCCCGGCTTCAGTGTCAGATGCCGCCTGCCGGAATGAATGATCAGTTGGTCTCCGGGTTTAAAGGTGGAAAGATGAAGCAGCAATTCTTCCCGACTTTTGGCGCGTGGTGAAGGTATGCTAATGATTTTGTTGCCTTTTCCACGTGAAAGTTCCGGGAGATCGGAAACCGGAAACACCAGGAGCCGCCCTTCGGAGGTAACCGCCGCCAGAAGATTTTCCTGCGCGTCGTCGGGCAGCAGTACAGGCACAAGCGGCCGGGCGCCATCCGGAAGAGAAAGCAACGCTTTTCCGCTTCTGTTTTTTGTGTACAAATCAGAGAGGTGTGTACGAAATCCGTAACCGGCATCGCTGGCAATCAGAAGGTTTTGGGTATCGGCCCCCATGAGAACTGAAATAATCCCTGCATCCGGCGGAAGGGCAAGACGCCCGCTAAGGGGTTCCCCCTGTCCCCGGGCCGACGGAAGGCTATGGGCAGGCAGTGAATAACTTCGACCGCTGGAATCCAGAAATATTGCCGACTGGTTGTTTTTGCCTTTTGCTTCGGCCAAAAATCCGTCTCCCGATTTATAGCTCAAATTCTCCGGATCGATATCGTGGCCCTTGGCTGCCCGGACCCACCCTTTCTGGGAAAGAATCACGGTAACGGGCTCGACGGGCACCATCTCGCTGACCGAAAAGGCCTGAGCGTCTTCCCGGGTAACGACGGGAGAACGCCGCTTGTCCCCGTAGGTTGCGGCATCCGCTTCGATTTCTTTCTTCAGGAGCCGTTTGAACCGGGCATTCGAAGAAAGAACCGACTCGATATCCTCTTTTTCCGAAACCAATCGATCGCGTTCTTCACGAATTTTTATTTCTTCAAGCTTTGCAAGCTGGCGCAGACGGATCCCAAGAATCGCTTCCGCCTGAAGGTCGCTGATTTGAAACCGGTTCATCAATTCCGATTTGGGTTCATCCGCCGTGCGGATAATTCGAATGACTTCATCGATATGGGCGTAGACAACCAGAAACCCCTCCAGCAGGTGAAGCCTGTCGTTGATTTTTTCAAGGCGATGGGTCAGGCGCTTTCGTACCGTATCGGACCGGAAAGATAGCCACTCGGAAAGCATCGTGTGAAGCGGCATCACCCGGGGTTTCCCGTTAAGGCCGATGACATTGAGATTGACCCGGTAGCTTCTCTCGAGTTCCGTGGTGGCAAACAGGTGAGCCATCAGCGCATCCGTGTCCACCCGGTTGCTTCTGGGAACAATCACCAGCCGGGTGGGGGACTCATGGTCGCTTTCGTCCCGAAGATCCGCCACCATGGGAAGCTTTCTGGCCTGCATCTGGGCGGCAATCTGTTCCAGAATTTTGGCGCCTGAAACCTGGTGCGGCAGGGCGGTGATGACGATATCCCCGTTTTCCCGCTCATAAATCGCACGCATGCGAAAATTCCCGCTGCCGCTGCGATACATTTCCAGAAGCTCCTGCCTCGGCGTGATGATCTCCGCCTCGGTGGGAAGATCCGGTCCGAGGATAAATTCGCAGAGCTGCTCCGTATCCGCGTCCGGATGATCGAGCAGATGGATACAGGCCCGGGCCACTTCCCCAAGGTTGTGCGGCGGGATATCCGTGGCCATTCCCACGGCGATTCCGGAGGTGCCGTTCAGAAGAAGATTGGGAAGCCTTGCCGGAAGCAGCGTCGGCTCCTTGAGGGTTCCGTCGAAATTCGGTCCCCAGGCAGTGGCGCCCTGGTCCAGTTCGGAGAGCAGAATCTCGGCATACTTCGATAGACGGCATTCCGTATAGCGCATGGCGGCAAAGGATTTCGGATCATCCGGGGCACCCCAGTTGCCCTGGCCGTCAATGAGTGGGTATCGGTAGGAAAACGGTTGAGCCATGAGAACCATGGCCTCGTAGCAGGCGGAATCCCCGTGGGGATGGAATTTACCCAGCACGTCCCCAACGGTTCTTGCCGATTTTTTATACTTCGCCCCCGCCGAAAGCCCCAGGTCGCTCATGGCGTAGACAATTCGCCGTTGAACGGGTTTGAGCCCGTCCCCGATATGGGGAAGCGCCCGGTCCAGCACCACGTACATGGCATATTCCAGATACGCCTTTTCGGTAAACACCTCCAGCGGAAGCTTTTCGATACCATCAAATTGCACCTGAGCGGTCTCCATCTATATCAAATCCCCCTTTTCCTCCAGCCACTCGCGGCGGTCTTTGGCCCGTTTCTTTGAAAGCAGCATATCCATGACGTCATCTGGCGTGGTCTGCCCTTCAAGGGTCAACTGAACCAGTCGCCGGGTATCCGGGGCCATGGTGGTTTCCCGTAGCTGCATCGGATTCATTTCCCCCAGTCCCTTGAAACGCTGGACCTGAACGTTTCCGCGCTTTTTCTCGGCGGAAATCCGATCCAGAATCCCATTCTTTTCCGAGTCGTCCAGGGCGTAATAAACCTCTTTGCCCACATCGATCCGGTAGAGGGGCGGCATGGCCACAAACACGTGCCCGGCCGCCACCAGAGGCCGGAAATGCTTCAGAAACAGCGCGCAGATCAGGGTGGCGATATGAAGTCCGTCCGAGTCCGCATCCGCCAGGGTGCAAATCTTACCGTACCGGAGGCCCGAAAGGTCCTCGGAGCCCGGATCCACCCCCACTGCCACTGCAATATCATGGATTTCTTTCGAATTTAAAATGGAAGCCGG
>JBECKW010000337.1:0-23537 GCA_040235505.1 Desulfobacterales bacterium | reverse complement strand
AGCCTGGTATGGGCGCAACTGACCCAAAACCAATTCACGAAATCCGCCAATGTCAGAGTTTCCGCGGATAGCGGGATCATTACCATTACGGGGAAAGCAAGTTCCCACAAAATCATCGACCTTATCCCCCACATCGCCGAAGAAGTCGAGGGTGTAACCGAGGTCCGCAACGAAGTGGGGGTCGGTTCCGATTGGATATGGTAGTAAGGACCGGCGGCGTTATCTTTCAATAGCGTGTAAAATCATTCCGGTTTTTCTTCGATGAGGGATTCGCCGAAACCAGCTGTCGCGGGCCCGTCGATTCCCGGCTGGCATTCCAGCCATCGAAAAATCATCTCTAGTGCAATCGACACAGTCTTTACCATAATAAATCCTATCTTTACGTTCTTAATACTTCCAGCTGCATTATTCAGATTTATTAAGCCTAACCGTATTGACAGAGGGGATGCTTCGCACATAAAAGTTGATCCTGAAGCCTGTTATAGGTTTGTTAAAATTTGACGGTGGCTTTTATAGATATATGGGGAAGGATCGCGGCATATATCCTTTCTCTATAGGTACATAAGTATAAGTGTAAATACTTGCCCTGTCCCAAAAAATATCTCTAATTACTCGAAAGAACATATTCAGTAATAGCCTTAGCACGCTGGCATGGAGCCAACGGGTGCACATGCCCGGAAGAAGTAAACTATGCAGGCGAATGTTGGAACTTAACCCCGGCCTCATTATATGGGTTCACCAGGCGCCCGACACAGCGATGGACGGGCCACCGGCAATATAAAGAAGTTGCTTCAATCGGCAATAGGAGAGGAGAAAAAGATGAAGAAAAAATCAGTTGGAATGTTTTTCGCAGTTTTATTTTTGGGGATCGCCATCGGCGTGCTCCCAAGCCTGGCCGCCCAGGATGATTCGTCCAGCGACCAATTCACACTGGAGGAAGTTACGGTTACCGCCCAAAAACGCGAGGAGAACCAGCAGAAGGTTCCCATTGCCATGGATGTCATCACCGGTGAAGAGCTTGCAAAGCAGGGGAAACTGAATATAGACGATATTCTCAAGAATGTTGCCAATGTGGCTATTCAAAACACTTCCGAAGGCATGAGGGTCTCCATACGCGGTATTACGGATGACAGCGGCACGATGAGCGGCCAGCATGTCGGCGGATCAACCGTCGCCATCAACGTCGACGGCACTTACAACAACATGGAAAACGTCGGCCAGAACCTGTTCGATGTCGAGCGCGTTGAGGTATTGTTCGGGCCCCAGAGCACCATGTATGGCAGCAATGCACCCGGCGGGATAGTAAATATCATAACAGCCGCTCCCAAGACCGACAAATACTCCGCTTCACTCACCCAGGAAATCGGCACCTATCATACTTATAATACTCAGATAATGCTTAACGCTCCGGTTATTCAGGACAAGGTTGCGTTGCGTCTTGCCGCCAGCAGGAATGTGCAGGATTCATATGTACAGTCGGGGGTGACAGCCAACGATTCCAAAGCTGTGCGTCTCAAAGGGCTATGGAATATTCTCGACAACCTGACATTTACAGTTACCGGCACCTGGGACAAGATGATAAACGGCGGCGGCAATGCAAGCGGTGTCGTGCCCTTTGATACGCAGGATGGTAACTGGTACACGTCGCAAACGGTTGGAGCCGGACCGGATGCAGTGACGGTATGGTCCAAGGACGGCAAGGTATCAGACCCATGGACCTGGGACGGACAAGGTGT
This sequence comes from Desulfobacterales bacterium, assembly GCA_040235505.1. Lineage (GTDB taxonomy): Bacteria > Desulfobacterota > Desulfobacteria > Desulfobacterales > JAFDDL01 > JBECKW01. The sequence continues at coordinate 21,801 of JBECKW010000337.1, read as the reverse complement.
GGGCAACAGCAACGATCAGACCACAAAGAGTATCAGCGCTGAAATCACTTGGAAGACCTCCCTCCTGAACGTTACCGCGACCCCGTCCTACAGCAAGAGCAGCTCCACGGGAATTGGCAGCGAGAACAATCAGGGGCAAGAGCAGGAGTTTGAAATGGGGAGGGGAAACACCCAGAAGGGGGCGGAGCTCCGCATAACCAACGCGAATGATTTCACTCTGTTCCAATGGATTTTAGGAGGAACCTATTACAAGTCCGTACAGAGCAGTTCTCAAGTTTATATCAATTCAACCGCCGCGGCAAACACCCAGGATACGACGCAGCAGAAAAAGGCTATATATGGCAACATCGTCTATCCGCTATGGTTCTATGATAGCCTGAGACTTACAGCCGGTTATCGTCAAAGTTGGGACACCAGCCAGTCCGTGGCTCCCGGGCCGGGGGGCGCGGGACTGACCACGTCCGGAAGCCCGTCCTACACCAAACCTGATTTAAAGTACGGTTTTGAGTACGACGCAACCACGGACATGATGGTATACGGAAGCTATGCAACCAGCTATCGCAGCGGAGACGCCATGGCCATGCCCGATGCAAGCGGAAATTACCCCGCAAACGAAGAGCTAAAATCCTATACCCTGGGCGCCAAGTCCAGATGGCTGGATAACAGGCTTCAATTAAATGCTTCTGCCTACTACTATGACTATAAAAACAAGCTGTGCACCGGATTTATGGCGGCATATGGCATAACTGAGGCAGCCTTCGGCGGTGATTACATCAGCGCGGTTCTTCAAACGAGTGGCCCCAACGCCGGTACTTATCAGCCGGTACTGACACCGGATGGCGACCCCCTGACGAAGGATCCTGTTACCGGTCTGCCATTTACATTCGATCTGCACGATCCGAATTCCCAGGGGACAGGGACTTTCACCTCCAAGGGTTTAGATCTGCAGGCAAACTGGATCATTACCAGCAGGGACATGATGAATGTTTCCATCTCATACATGAATGAGACATGGAAAACGCTTCATTTTCATTATTATTATTACATGGTATTCCCGGATCAGGATTTTAAAGGGGTAACTCCGGCCAACGCCCCCGAATGGTCGGTGACGGCCGACTATGAGCATAACTTTCTCCTAGGGGCCTGGGGCACACTGACTCCGCGTGTCGACATGCAGTATAAGACGTCATATACACTGAATGCGGATCCTACGAATCCGGATACGATGGGCTTCAGTGACCAGGAGTCCTATGCCAAATGGGACTTATCTGCAGCATTCAGCTCTGCCAGCGGCAAATGGAGCATCAACGCATATTGCAAGAATATCACCAATTATGCCGTGAAATCGATGTATAGGAATCAGCAGGGTTCGGTTACGCTGAATCTCAGCGAGCCAAGGAGATTTGGCGCCACATTCTCTATAAAATTCTAAGCCGTTTTTGTTTTTCCACCTCCGCGCCCGCGGCATTCAACTGCCGCGGGCCTTTTTTTTGTAACCTTCCACTTCCCCTTTCCGACTAAGAACATTAAGTATTCGTTCGCCTTGCGCCAACCGGGATACCTCCGGCATCTAAAGCACGAAAAGGCGATGGCGCCAGGTACCAATCACCGTGGATAATGAAAAGGAAAACGAATGAAACTCAACACATTCAAATTCTCACATAATTTCTTGATCGTGGTGGTATTTCTCCTGCTCATGGACTCAAAATCCTTTTTCGGACTCTGGTTCCATGAAATCGCCGGACTCACAGTCTGCGCACTGTTCATCCTGCACATGGTCCTGAACTGGACATGGATCAAGGTAACCACATTGAAATTGTTCGGAAAAATCAAAGGAAAACAGCGCCTGAATTATTTCATCGACATCGTGCTCCTTGTCTGCTTTGCCTGCATTCTGATCAGCGGCATGGCCATCTCCAAGATATTTGATTTTTCATGGCTCGGCTTCGACAGACAAAATCAGATGTTCTATAGATCCATGCACAGCAGCTTTTCCATGATCGTCCTCATCATAACGGGAATACACCTCGGACTTCATTGGAACTGGGTACTGGCGCGTTTCAAACGGTCGAAAGAGGAGAAAACATCATGCTGAAAAAGATTCTGACGGCCGTTCTGTTCATCGCTCTTGCCGCAGGGACCGTCTATTCCTGGCAACGTGTTGATTTCAGCCGAAAGACCGCCATGTTCTTCCAAGTGGTATTCGGGGATCAAACTTCAATGGGGGGGCCGGGCGGCCGACCTCCCATGGGTGAAAACAGGGGTGGTGATATGTCACGCCAGCAGCCCCCAAACGGCTGGCAACAAGGTCGAGGCTCCCAGGGAGCCCCGTCCGCAGCGCTTTCCCCGAGAGTGGGCGATGAAAATGGTAACGCACCCGATTTCGGTCAAAGACAGCCGGGGGGAAGACCACCTGGAGGCGGTGGACCTGGGAGAGGCCCCGGCGGGAACGTTTCATTAGGAAACGTGGCCAAATATACTGTTATCATGGCTTTTTTCGTAATGTTCACCTGTCTGCTGGATCGCTCTCTCCGGAAGCTGTCCCGTTCAAGGCGAACGTGCTGATCCGACGAGAAAATTTCAATCGACGATCCGGCTAGCCGGAAGGTGTCAACCGATGTCGCCCCTGGAGCAAAGGCCTCAATTCATTTGGAGCGTGCCTCCGCTCGCCAACGTATAGGTAGACGTCAGGCTGTTGTTGCTGTCGTCCGTCGCACTTCCGTAATAGATAATCACACCCGAAGCGGCATCGACATTTGTCGGCGTGCTTCCGGAAAACCTTATGCCGTCCAGCGAACTCACGTGGGATGTGGCTGTAGCGGTCCATTTTGCGCTGCTGCCGTCCAGTGTAATGTCGACTTCACCACCATCGTCCTCAACGTCGCCCGAAAGGGTGGTGGTTCCCGACAACGTCATATCAAGGGAACTCAAACTGTTAATGGAGATGGTGCCCGCCAGCGTTTGATCCGTCGCCGTAAATGTCACATCCCCGCCGGCGCTGCCCCAGTCAGCGTTGATGTTGGAATCGCCGCTGGATGAATCGGTGGCCCGGATAAGAACGCTTCCCGAAGTCGTGATTGCAACGCTGTTCAGATTGATAATGGCTGCGGTGTTGCAGACCATGAAAACCGGTCCGGAGGAGTTGTTGGTCAGGGAGCCGCCGGTCATATTGAAGGTGCCCGTACCCGCGGTGGAATCGCCCGACGTGCTCTGATAAACAATCACCCCCCATTTCTTGTAACCGGTGATCGCGGTGTCGGTCAAGGTGATGGAGTTAAACCCCTCGATGCCGGCGGCTTCGGATCCGGTGGCCATCAGGTCGGAGTTTGAAACGTTGAAAGTACCTGTGGAGTAGATACCCGGCGACCCATCGCCGGCAGTGGTTCCGTCGACATTATCGGCGGTGATGCCGGGCGGATTGTTATTTTCATATCGATCGCTTGCCAGGGCCGCGCAGTGATCGCCCTGGGTGGAAATCGTCGAATTACTGATATCGATGCTCCCGCCGTAGGTGGCATCGACACCCCGGGAAGAATTCGCGGTGGTGGTTATCGTGCAATTGGTCAGGGTGACTTTCGAGCCCTCCCCGTAAGCAAAGGCACCGTTGGAGCCTTCGGTTGTCGAATCCAGCGTACAGCCGGAAAGATTGATGGTACTTTGATCTTCCGCCAGGACAATGGCATTGAGGCCGTAAAAGTTGCTGTTGTCGCCACTGGAGGTGTCTCCGCCGGTTTTCTCCACAGTCCCGTTAGTGAGATTATAGGTGCCGCCGCCGTATACATAAACCCCGGATTCGTCTGAATCTGTGGCGGTGTAGGTTACACCCGTTTCGGACTTGGTCCCGCCGTCCTGTTCATACGCTCCCGTCTTGGTGGCGGTGCTGGATGAACTGCTGCTACTGCTGTTACTGCTGCTATTGCTGCTGTCATCGGTCGTATTGCCGGATGAGCCGCCGGACGAACATCCGAGCAGCACAAACACCCCTAAAACCGATATTATCGCAACTGCCCGAAGCATGCCATACCGCCCGGTCGTCCAATCTTTTCCAGACGCCGGCTTCTTCCTGAATCCGTGTTTCGTTTCGAGTCTTCCCATTTCCTCTTCTCCCCGTATCCAAGGTTTTTTTGAAGTAAAATTTTTTTTCTTCCTAAATATTGAAAAAACCGTCGACGTTTTTTGACAATACAACCCGAAATTTCAAGAAAGGTTACATTCTTTTACAAATTCACCTGAGAAGAGAATAAAAAACATTCAAACCCGGCCGGCCGAAACGCTGACAAACGCCGGCCGGGTTTGAATGTTAATGAGGACGGAACCGTGGGGGGGGGGAGTTCGCGGTTCTGCCCGGAAAAACCGAATACGAATGAAAAAGACACCGGTTGGTGAAGTGAAAAAATACGGTTGGTTCCTGCTCTATCCGCAACTTCAGCCCCGGTTGTTTGGCTTGAAAAAATGCCGGATTTCATTTCGAGCCTTTTAATGCTAAGAACGAGGTATTTTCGGAATGGTTACAAAAAAAATTCAATCATCGTATTTTTTGAACAATGAACGATTATCAGCAGGAACAGTTGGCGTCGTTGAAACAGGTTCGCGACATCCTACCCCGTATCAGAGAGCGTCTGCTTGAAACATGCAAGGCATCCTTGGCGGATTATCTTGAATTCCGAAAAGCAACCGATCGATTTCTCGCCGATCATTTTTCCGGTGTCTGCAGCATGAGCTGCTACCAGAACCAGCGGAGTGCCTGCTGCGCCAAGGACGCCATCATTACCTTTTTCGCCGATGTCGTCATCAATGCCCTTCAATCCGATGATACGGTCCTGGACAGGATGGAGACCCGTCTTCAGGAAACCAACACCGGCCTGAAATGCATCTATCTGTCACCGGAAGGCTGCCTGTGGCACGTCAAGCCCATCGTGTGCCAGATGTTTCTCTGTGATAGTGCACAAGACGAGATATTCGCCGGCGATCCGGCGCGGCGAGTTGAGTGGGAGACACTGAAGGAAAGAAAAAAAGAGTTCACCTGGCCCGACAAGCCGGTGCTTTTTGATCAAATGGAAACTCTTTTCATGGATGCCGGCCTCGTCTCCCCCCTGATGTATTGCCACAACAGCCCGGGCTTGATGCATGTCAAGCGAAAGGCCGGCCTTGTTCAGGGCAATCGCATTTAGAAACAGATGAACGTCCATCCCGTTTTTAACCCGCCGATATTTTCTATCCACTTTAAATATGATATCAATGTTACAGGCCCCGATAACGGGGACAGGTGTTCCGGCTTATTATCGACCTTTCAGCAGCGGGGGGAGAGCGTCACGATATATGCGCATCAACGGCTCATATATTGCCCGGGATGGAGGCAATCTGCACTTTATCCTGAATCCGCTGTCCCGCGGTTATTCCCAGGACTTCAAAGCTATCGCAACAAAAAAATGGCCCGAAGCGAGTTTTTTATTTTCATCCGATGAGACCGAACTTTTCGATTTCGGCAGAAAGGCCGCCAAGCCCCGCCAGGGGATGCCGCCCGTTGTGGTTGCGTGCGGCGGGGACGGCACGTTCCGGGCCGTGGCCACAGCGGTCGGCAGCAGTGCAATTCTGGGCATCGTACCCATGGGAACGGTCAACATTGTCGCCTCCCAGTTGGGGATTCCAACGGATATCCGGTCCGCCCTCGAGCTGCTTGCAAAGGGACACCCGGCCAGCATTTATCCGGGATGCTGTTCGTGGAACGGTCCCAATGATTGCCGCCTGTTTTTCGTGAGTGTTTCAGCCGGAACGGATGCAGAGGCCGTCCATTTCGTTTCGAGGCGTCTTAAAATGGTTTTGGGGGAGAAGGCATATGCGCTCAGTTTCATCTCGCGCCTCCTGTTTCACCCGTTGCCCAAGGTCACCTATCGCACCGACGGAAAGCGATTCTTCACCAACGGTCTCATCGTCGCAGCCTCCGGCTTTTATGGCGGCAGGCATGCCATTACCGCCCGGCAGAGTCTTTTCAAACCCGGCATCGAAATTATAAAACTTCGTCCCGGAAGAAAAAACATTCTTGGATTTTTTATCGCCCTGTTTTTCAGGATGGGAAAATGCTCTGATTTCGCATCGTTTGACAGCCGGACACAAATCGAGATATTGTGCCGTCCCCACGGCAGATTTCAAATTGACGGCGACAGCCTGTCGGCATCGAAAATCAATATCCGATCCTTGGATATGCCCCTGGCGGTCATCGCAATCCGTGCTTCCGGATAAGAAGTAATAATCCGGGCCGGGAAACCCTGAACCTGGAACCTTGAACCTCCCCGTCTGCGGGGTTCTGGAGGAAAAATCAAATATGGACATTCAACCATCGGACTGGGGTATCCGTAAACTCGGCACATGCAGGGTCGAATCGCCCATGAAGACAAACCAGTTCATTGAGGATACGGATAATGTCTTGTACCATCGTCGCCTTTCCGAAATCACTTCTTTTCTTGATTCAGGAAAAACGCCCCCGGCTTTCGAGGTGGCGGGGCCGAGGGAAAAAATCTATTTCGATCCATCAAAACTGAAGTGCGGCGTGGTCACCTGCGGCGGGTTGTGCCCGGGGCTCAACGACGTGGTGCGGGCCGTGGTTCTGGGGCTCTCTTACCACTACGGTGTGAAGTCGATTTTCGGTTTCCGTTATGGTTTCGAGGGGCTGACCTACCGGTATGGTCACCCGACCGTGGATCTCAACCCGGATACCGTCAGAAATATTCACAAAGAGGGCGGCACGATCCTGGGCACTTCCCGGGGCCCCCAGGATGTTTCCGAAATGGTGGATACGCTGGAGCGTATGAACATCGGCATCCTGTTTGCCATCGGCGGTGACGGCACCCTGAAGGGGGCCCAGGCCATCGCGGAAGAGATCGAATCGCGCGGCCTCAAAATCGGAGTCATCGGCATTCCCAAAACAATCGACAACGACATTTCCCATGTGGATTCCTCTTTCGGGTTCGATACGGCGGTATCCGAGGCAAGAACCGCCATTTACTCGGCCCATAATGAAGCGGTAGCGGCCCGAAACGGCATCGGCCTGGTCAAACTTATGGGAAGGGAGTCCGGGTTCATTGCCGCCTATGCCACCCTGTCCAATAACGACGTCAACTTCTGCCTGATTCCCGAGAAACGTTTCACCCTGGAAGGCTTTTTAAGCGCGTTGGGGCAACGACTTGAACGCCGGGGGCATGCCGTGGTGGTGGTGGGTGAAGGGGCGGGCCAGGACATGGTGGGATTAAACGGAGAAAAGGACCTCTCGGGAAATGTCCGCTTCGGAGACGTGGGGCTTTTCCTGAGGGACGAAATCCGGAAGCATTTAAAAACCACCGGAACCCACGTGGACCTGAAATACATCGATCCCAGCTATACCATCCGCAGCATGCCGGCAAACCCCCGGGACTCGTCCTTTTGCCTTCTTCTCGGACACAATGCAGTCCATGCGGGCATGACCGGCCGGACCAACATGCTGGTGGGGCACTGGAATCAGGAATTCACCCACGTACCCATCGGCCTGGCCGTTTCAGGTCGCAAAAAAATCAACCCGGACGGCAGGTTCTGGAGCACGGTTCTTTCGTGCACCGGGCAGCCCCGGGAGATGTAGGCGGATCATCATGAGTTCACCTGCAACCGCATACCTTCGGGAAGTCATCAAGGCCCAGAAGAACGGACGGGCCGTCGGCATCATGTCCGTATGCTCCGCGAATCGGTTTGTGATCGAAGCCGCCATGCATCAGGCCAAGACCGACGACACCGTTCTCCTGGTCGAGTCCACGGCGAACCAGGTTAACCAGTTCGGCGGTTATGCCGGCATGACGCCGAAGGAATTTGCCGCCTTTGTCCGGGAGATCGCCCGTACAATGAATTTCCAGGAGGATCGAATTCTTCTCGGCGGGGACCATATCGGCCCGGGACCGTGGCAGTCCCAGCCGGCCAAGACGGCCATGGAACATGCGCTAACCCTGGTCGGCGAATGTGTCGAGGCCGGCTATAAAAAGATCCACCTCGATGCCTCCATGCCTTGCGCGGATGACAATCCCGCCGACGAACCGCATCTTCCCGTCGAAGCGGCTGCCCGGCGTACGGCGCATCTGTGCAGGGCGGCGGAAAAGGCTTTTGCCGGTATTTCCGGAAGGTCCGCCGGCCCCCTCTATGTCATCGGCACAGATGTTCCGATCCCCGGCGGCGCGTATGGGAAGCAGCCGGCCCCATGGGTCTCGAGAACTTTTGATGTAACGCGTACCATCGCGGAAACGAAAAAAAGTTTTATCCATTATGGACTCGAAAGTGCATGGCGCCGTACGGTGGCGGTAGTAGTACAACCGGGGATGGACTTCGGCCCCGAAGCCGTCGTGGCATATGACCGGAAACGGGTGCAGAAGCTGGTATCACAGATCAAGTCCGACAATAAATTCGTTTTCGAAGCCCATGCCACCGACTACCAAAGCAGCTCGGCGCTGCGTGAAATGGTCGAGGACGGATTTGCCATCCTGAAAGTGGGCCCCGCCCTCACCTTCGCCTTCAGGGAGGCGCTCACGGCCCTTTCAATGATTGAAGCGGAAATTTTTGCCGGGCGGCGCGGTGTCCGCCTGTCCAATCTGCGCGATGTCCTGGAAAACGAAATGCAAAAGGACCCCGCCCCCTGGATCAAATATCACAGAGGGGAGGACGCCGATTCTTTCATTGCCCGTTACTACAGCTTCAGCGACCGGGTCCGGTATTACTGGCCGCGTCCGAAAGTCGAAGCATCGATTCAAAAGCTGATGGCAAATCTGGTTTCCCGAAAACTCCCCCTTCCCCTCATCAGCCAATACCTGCCGAACCAGTATGAGGCGGTTCGTGAAAAGCGAATCCGGCCCATCCCCGAGGAATTGATCCGAAACAAAATCATGGAAGTAACGGACCGCTATTCGGCCGCGTGCCGCAGCCTGACGCTTGAGCGGTAGTCTACGAAGCGCGATGCTTCGAGGTTTCAGTTTTCAGGGAAAAAACCATCCGGAGCGCATTCTTTGCGGCTTCCGAGGTGTAATATTCATTCGTCAGGGGACTGCCGGGATCGCCTCGCAAACAGGGCGTCAGATCTCGGATGCCGCGGCGAATGCACTTCGCATGGCCGTTCGTATGCCTTTCCTCACGACGCCCTCTTTGGGATTACAATCACCGATCATGAAAAACCACCTGGCGACATCGGAAAACGCCATGGCCTCCGCCAGCCTTGGCTTGCGTCCCTCCGAGACGATAATGCTGTCGGCCTGGATGGTTTTCTCCTTTCCTCCGGCATCCGTGAAAATAACGCTGCCTTTCGAAATGCCTTTGACGGCGGTTCCGACCATGTAGCGAAAGGCATCGCCAAGCGGTTCCCACCGGGTGGAAGACAGGTAGAATTCCTTTGAATCAAAAGGGACGACGGTTTCGGTGGCTTCCGCCACGCCCGCCTCCTTTGCCAGCACCGTCACCCGATGGCCTTTCTCCGCCAGATACATCCCGGTCTCCGTACCGATTTGATCGCCGCCGATGACCACAACGTGTTTGCCGAGGGTCGGATTGCCGTGGGCGTATATCGGCGCCAGAACATTGCCTGGTGTCGCGCCGGGAATATCCGGAATAATGGGGGTTGAACCGAGGGCCAGCAGAACCGCGTCATATCCCTTTCCGGCGATCATTTCCGGCGTGGTTTTTGTGCGCAGGTGGGTATTGATCCCATGGCGATCCACCTGGCGGACCAGGTAATCCTTGAATTCCTTGAACGTCCACTTGAACGGGACATAATCCATGACCTTGAGTTGCCCACCCAGATGGTCGTTCTTCTCATAAAGGTCCACCTGGTGTCCTCTTTCCGCAGCGGTAATCGCCGCCTTCATGCCCGCTGGACCGCCGCCGATAACCGCGACCTTCTTTGGCTCGGCGGGGGTGTCGATCAGCCGGGGAAGTCTGTGGGCGATTCCCATCTTCGGATTGATCGTACATCCATCCACCCACGGGGCCTTTCCGTGTGTATGGCATTCGTTGCACAGGAGGCAGGGAACCGCGTCCTCTCCCCTGCCCTCCCGCAACTTGCGGCCGTAATCCGGTTCCGCGATCCAGTTCCTGGCCATGGCGATCAAATCTGCCTTGGAGGCTGCAAGATACGCCTCGTTCATATCCGGATCCCGGAATCCGCCGTTGGGCGCGACGAGAACCCTGGCGCCGCCTTCTTTTATCAGCCGGGCATACCGAAGGATCGGGGGATCGCCCTCCGGAAAATTGAATGCGGTGGGATGGGATTCATTGTCGTTCCATCCGCGCATCACGAGAATATCGAGCGCATCCTCCCACACCTTTGCGTATTCGGCCGCATCACTGATGGTGTACCCGCCGCTGTAACTGCCGTCCCATCCTTTCCCCAGTTCTTCACCGCTCATATTTGCGATGATAAGGAAATCGGGGCCACAGGCCTTCCTGACGGCCTGAAACATCTCGAGGGCCAGGCGCGCACGGTTTTCTACACTCCCTCCATACTTATCCTTCCGGGTATTCAGAACGGGCGATAAGGCTTGGGCAAGCATGCTTTTGCGATACGACATATGAAAAAGAAGGGCATCATAACCGAAAGATTTCAAAAACTTTGCGTTGGCCGCGGTGGTTTCGATCATCTCCTGTATCATTTCCATCGGGATTTCCTTTGCCGGCTCCTCCCGCTGCAGCTTCCCGTCTCCGTTCCACATGGTTGACCGGTTGCCGATGGCATATGTCACCCCACCGGTGCCGCCGGGCGTCCCGCCCTGGGGAGGAGCGCCTCCGCCCCTTGCACCCCCGGGACCTGCCGGCATCGGTCCTTCCGCACTGTGGGAAGCGCCGGTACAGGCCAGGGATCCGCTGAAATGAATCGCATCGAGCATCTGTGCATAATAACGGTTAACGGTTTCATCGCCCGCATCCGATGGAGCTTCGATAAAGCACATGGCACAGCCGTTTTTGGCGATATTCGCATAGTACTCGACCATCTGATCCGCCGATATGTTTTCCGGTCCCGCCAGATTGCGCGGAATGCTCGGTGTTTGAATCATCCGGTTTTTCAACACCACGTTGCCGATCCGCAGGGGGGACAGCAGATGCCTGTATCTGTCGCTGTGCCGGCCCGGCATCTCCTCTGCGGTAGCGCTGCCGGATATCGTATCGGGTCCTGTTTCAGAACCCGTATGCGATGCATTGGCGGTGTTTCTGAAAAGCAATGCGGAAGCCGACGCCACGGCGGCACCCGCCACGAACTGCCGTCTTCCCATAAGCGGCTTGGATGGACTCATCGGTGTCTCCTTGTTACATAAAAGTTATTGAAAAAGGTTTCAGGTGTCAGATTTCAGCAACTGCGCTGAGGTCGTTCCAGTCCCAACGATCAATTGGCGAACCGATCCGGAGGCGAGACATTTCCATGGCACCTGACACCTTGTATCTTCAATCATCTCTCCCTTCAAGGGACAATCCAAAACCGGGCCCTATGGACCCGGATTTTTACTCAGAAATTTATATAGAAGGAGAGTCTATCGAATGAATGTGATAGAATTGTGACGAAACGTGTCACGAAGGTCAGAGACAGGGCTATAATTTCAATGAACGGTGATCTCCCAGAAACGCGATTCCAGAATGTCGGCGACGTAATGCTTCAATACCTGCTGTACGCCGGCGACGGCCCCACCATAGTTCTGCAGCACGCCACCGGATTTATGCCCTGGTTATGGCATCCCATCGCCAGGCAACTGGCAGGCGCCCACCAGGTAATTGCCCCCTATTTTTGCGACCATCGCGAAACCGATCTGGATAAAGGGGGGCTGCTCTGGATGACACTGGCCGACGATCTGGCAGGCCTTTGCCGGTATTTACAGCTCAAATCACCGATCCTGGTGGGCCATTCCATGGGTGCCACGGTGATGACCATGGCCGAGGCGGTTCGCCGCGTCGGTGCTGCGGGGATGATATTGATCGAACCGATCTTTTTTCCCGAGGACTACTACCAAAGGGAGGGCGACATCGAAGAGTTCCCGATGGTTTCCAGGTCCTTGAAACGCCGCAACCATTGGAAAGATGCCGCCGACGTCAAAGCCTACCTGAGAACGAAAGAATTGTTCTCCGACTGGGAGGAAGAATTTCTCGATCTGTATATTGAACACGGCACAGCAAAAGGGAAAGACTTCGGCCTGGAACTCACCTGCCCGCCCCAGAAGGAGGCGGCCATCTTCATGGGCGGCGTGGCCTATAATCCCTGGCCGCTGCTGCCCCGGATCGAGTGTCCCGTGCTGATTCTTGAAGGCGGCCGAAGCGATGTGGGACGTTTCGTCAATTTCGCGGACGCCGCGTCCCGTTTCAGCAACGGCCGGCATCGGTGCATTGCCGATGCCGGGCACCTCATTCCAATGGAACAGCCGAAGGAACTTATCGAAATCATACGCGACTTTATTGAAACCCTATAGCTTTCCCAGACTCTTCAGAATTTTTTCAGGAGTGATGGGAAGGTCCTTGCACCGATATCCCGTTGCGTGGTAGACCGCTTCGCCGATGGCCGGGGCCGTGGGAATGACAAGCCCCTCCCCCGCCTCCTTGGCGCCGTGGGGTCCTTCGGGCTCGTAGGTGGGGATGCACACATGATCGCTCTCCGGCATATCGGCGGCATGGGGCATCTTGTAGTCCAGAAGCGAAGTGTTGAGGGTCTTTCCGCCGTCCATGATAAACTGCTCGGACAGGGTGTACCCCAGCCCCATCTGGATGGAGCCTTCCAGCTGTCCCTCCACGCACATGTGATTGATCACCGTACCGCAGTCATGGGCGGTATACATCTTTTTGACCTGGACCTTGCCGGTTTCCATGTCCGTTTCCACCTCTGCCACCTGGGCGCCGAAGCTGAAGGCGGGCGATACCATCCCCTTGCTCCGGGGCGTGTAGGATCCCCGTGCCACCAGCGGCTCTCCCCGGCCTGCCTTCTGCACCATGGACACCGCCTCCCCGAAGGAAAGCCCGTACTTGGGTTTTCCCACCGCCTGGACCCGTCCGTTTTTGCATTCAAAATCGTAGATGACATTGAGATTGTACCGGGCGGACACGGCACCGTAAAGTTTCTCTTTTATTTGCCGGGAAGCCTCCAGGATCGCCCGTCCGGCAAACAGGGTCACCCGGCTGCCCCAGCTTCCCAGGTCCGACTGGGGAGTAATGGCCGTATCGCCCGAAGTAATGCGGATGTCTTCCATTTGAAGTCCGAGATCTTCGGCCAGGATCATCTTTAGGGCCGTATCGGAGCCCTGGCCGATGTCGGAAGCCATGGTCAAAAGATGAACGGTGCCGTCCTCGAAAGCCCTGACTTCAGCTGTCGAAAACGGATACTGGGTGTTGAACCAGTTGAACACGCCGCCGGAAATGAAACTGTAGCAGCCGATGCCGATGCCTTTTCCGCCGCCTTTTTTGTATTCTTCCCGTTTACGCTTCCAGTCGGACATCTTCGCCACTTCCTGAATCGACTCGATGAGGCCGCAGCTCGAAATGGTGGCCACCCCCGGAAGCTCATCCCCGGGTACCATGGCATTTTTCAGCCGCAATTCGATGGGATCGATCCCCAGTTCCTCGGCCACCATGTTCATCTGGGTCTCGGCGGCAAACAGAGTCTGGGGGGCACCGAACCCCCGCATGGCCCCTGCCGGCGGCTTGTTGGTGTAGACATGCTCACCCAGGAACCGGTAGCTGGGATACCGGTAGAGAAAGGCCCCGAAATTTCCGGCAAGATAGGTGGCGGTGGGGCCCATGCTGTTGTAGCCCCCGCCGTCGAGCAGAATATGGAGGTCTTTGGCCACCAGGGTGCCGTCCTTCTTGAAACCGACTTTGGATCTGAGTTTCATGGGATGCCGGCGCCGGCCGAAAGCGAGTTCGTCTTCCCGGGTCAGGGTGAACTTCACCGGGAATCCTGTTTTCTTCGCCAGAAAGGCGGCGCAAACCTCCCAGGGCCGAAGCTCCATCTTTCCGCCGAAACCGCCGCCGATGAAGGGCTTGATCACCCGCACGTCGTTTTCCCGCATACCGAGGGCGGAGGCGAGCAGACACTGGACGATGTAGGGGGTCTGCGTGGACGTCCACAGGGTGATGCGGCCGTCCTGATCGCAGGCGGCAAGGGATGAGCACGGCTCCAGGTAGACATGGCTTACCGCGTGAACCGTGAACACGTCCTCCCGGACGTAATCGGACTCGGCAAACCCCTTTTCGATATCCCCGTACTCGATTTTCCGGTTGACGCTGATGTTGTTCGGTATGAGTTCATGAAGCACCGGCGCGCCTTGGGAAATGGCGGCATCCACATCGTAGACGGCCGGTAGGGGTTCATAGTCGACTCTGATGAAATCCAACGCCTCGATGGCAGTCTCCCGGTCCACCGCCGCCACCGCCGCCACCTCGTCGCCGATAAAACGGACCCTGTCATTGGCCAGGGCATATTCGTCCATGGTGGCCGGATAAAGACGCCAGTTGCTGAAGGTCACCTTCGGAAGATCCCGGCCGGTGATCACCGCTTTCACACCTTTGAGCTTCGCGGCTCGGCTGGTATCGATGCTCGCGATACGTGCATGGGGATGCGGACTTCGAAGCAGCGCGCCGTGGAGCATGCCCGGAAGCTTCATATCGTCGGTGTACATGGCGGCGCCGGTAGCCTTGGCCCGGGCATCGTTTCGGGGAATATCGTTTCCAAGTATCGAGTATTTTTCCATCTTATAATCCTGTGTTCGAATAAAAGCTCTTTATTGTCTCGCAATACCGCAGGCTTCGGTCAGCACTCGATAGGTGATGACCTCCACTACCTTCAGCCGGTACGCCGCGCTGGCGCGCAGGTCGTCGATGGGTTTTGTTTCCTCGGCGGCTTTCCGGGAAGCGGACCTCAGCAGTGTTTCGTCGACGGCGTTTCCGGTCAGTAGTTTTTCGGCTCCAGGGGCCCGCATGGGCGTCGGTGCGCAGGCGCCGATGGCGACCCTCACGGTTTTGCAGGTGCCTGCGTCCAGGGTTATGAGCGCGCCCACGCCTACGGTGGAGCAATCGAGCTTTCCACGGCCGGAAAAGCTCAAATACACCACACCGGTATTCGGCGGCGGTGGTGGGACGGAGACGGCGGTGACGATTTCACCCGGCGCGAGTGCCGTAAGCCCCGGCCCCTTGAAAAAATCCGCCAGGGGAAGTTCTCTTTTCCCCTTGGCGCCGATGATATGAACCGTTGCGCCCATCACGAGCAGCGTGGGGGCGTTGTCCGCCGAGGGGGAGGCATTGCACAGATTCCCCACCACGGTTCCCATATTCCGGACCTGAATGTTGGCGGTGTCGTTGGCGGCAGCGGCAACGGCCGGAAAGTACTTCCTGATGCCGGGGTGCGCCGCCACGTCGGCCAGAAGAGCGGTGGCCCCGATGGTCAGCCCCTGCTTCGGATCCACCGTGATGGTATCCAGATCCGGTATGTTTTTCAGCGACACCAGCACTTCGGGAGAAACGGCCCGGAGGCGCATTTTCACCATCAGGTCCGTGCCCCCGGCGATGACCCGGGCGCCGGGGCCGTATTTATTCAGAAGCTCAACGGCATCACCCAGGGTCCGGGGTTTGAAATGTTCGAATTTTCCGATACTCATCACAGCCCCCCCTCTGTTTTGCCCGAAGCCATTTTTTCGGCTGCGCAGTGGACGGCATCCACGATCTTGGTGTATCCGGTACATCGGCAGAGGTTTCCGGACAGGGCGTTGCGAATTTCGGAATCGGTGGGATTTGGATTGTGAGACAGCAGGTGAAGGGCGGACATTTCCATGCCGGGTGTGCAGAATCCGCACTGGATGGCCCCTTTGTCAATAAAGGCCTCCTGAATGGGGTGAAGCTCTTCGCCGGAAACCGCCAACCCCTCGATGGTAGTGATCTGTTTTCCATCCACATCCACCGCCAGGGTCAGGCAGCTGCTGACGGTTCGGCCATCCACCATCACCGTACAAGCCCCGCAGTCCCCGGTACCGCAACCGAGTTTGGTCCCGGTAAGGTTCAAGTCCTCCCGAATGAGTTCGTTCAAGGTTCGCCCCGGGTCAACACTCACACTGTAATCCGTTCCGTTGACCGTTACATGGATCGTATGCTTCATTCGTATCTCCTCATGGTTCCGTGTCGCTACAGCCGGCAAATCAATCGCATCCCGGCGTTTTTTCCCAAAAAAATTGTTGGCTCTTGATATCAGAAAAAACCTATGCCCGCAAACAGCGAATGCCAAGGGTCTTGGAAAAATTACAGGCCGGTCGAGCCGGTTTCAACCCCGTGTCCTCAGCAAACTGTCCTCCGGATTGAATGGCAAGATTGATGAATGAAATATGGAGTGAAAATAAATGGATAGATATAATGGTATGGCAAGGGCGCTGCCTGGACTTTGAAACAGCAGCGCCCTTCTTGATCTGCCGACCGCCTGGGCGGTCAAATCGGATGACGTGATGGCATGGGGACGCCGGCCAGCGATCAGCTGAAAGACCTGGCAAACAGGTCTTCGATGGCCCTTCTGCCGGCATCGGTCAGGTTCCGGGTCCCGGTACCGACGAAGGTCTCATGGTCCACCGTCGGGAGGTCCTCCACCCATGCATTTTCCTTCCAGGTATACCACCTGTTTTTCTCCTGGTCGAAGACACTCATGGGCCGGTTGAACAGCTTGCCAAGCTCCACAGCCCAGCCGGTACCGCCTTTCACCGTATGGTCCTGCTGAATCCATCCCACAGCGAAAATCTGGATCCCGCTGTTGACCATATGGAAAATCATCTGAAACACTTTGCGGATTTTATCGACCTGAGAGTATTTTCGATTCATGCGAAGGGAGACGATCTCCATGCTGATGTCGCCCTTGACCAATTCCTGGGGGGAAAGAAGGGTCAAACCGTTTTTTCTCTCCGGCTGATGTCCCTCGAACGAATAATTGACCTCGCGGACACCGTATTTTTCCGCCTGGCGACCGAATTCAGCTTCGGTGCCGCGGTGCCCGCCGCCATAATACGTAAACTGATCTGTATTGCTCATGATATATCTCCCGCAACCGCCATATGAATTTAATTGTCATTTAGATTCACCACCGATTTGGTGGAACAAGGGCCTTTATACCGGCTTGAAGAATTATTCAAGTTAGAAATTCGTTCTATGATTTCTTATAGTATGTCATCGCTTCGGGAATCAGCGCTTTAATGTTCTGGATTCGGGTTGCATCCGATGGGTGGGTGCTGAGGATTTCCGGCGGCGCACTTCCGGACTGGGCAGCCATGGCCTCCCACAGCGACACCGCTCGATTCGGGTTGTAGCCCGCCATGGCCATGAATATCAATCCGAGGTGGTCCGCCTCGCTTTCCTGAAGCCGGCTGAATGGGAGCAGAACGCCATACTGGGCCCCCACGCCGAATGCGGTCATCCACAACTGCTGCGTCTCGGCCGGCTTTTCTTTGAGGGCCGCCGAAAGCGCCATCCCGCCCATCTGGGCGATCAGTGATTGGCTCATCCGTTCATTCCCGTGCTGGGCGACGGCGTGGGCGATCTCGTGTCCCAGAATCACGGCCAGTCCGGCCTCGTCCTTGGCCACGGGCAAAATTCCGGTATAGACCACTACCTTCCCGCCGGGCATGCACCAGGCGTTCACCTCTTTGCTTTCCACCAGGTGAAATTCCCAATGATAATCCGCCAATTGTTCGGACATGCCTCGCTGGGCGAAATAGGCCTCCACGGCCTTTTGGATCCGTTTTCCAACGGTTTCCACCATCTGGGTTTTGACAGGGTCGGTGCTGAGCTTGTTCTGCTTCAAGAAATCGCCGTATTGCTGGAAGCTCATGGAGAGCATGGTGTTGCTGGGGATAAGGTTGAGCTGATTTCTCCCGGTGATCGGAACGGTGGTGCAGGATACGGACAGAAGCAACAGCACGACGATTAACAGGATATGCAGTCTGGCTTTTTTCATAACGGCAATCTCCTTACAATAATATCGCAACAAAGCACACCCTGGGCGAAACGTACAGCGGCCTGTCCGGCTGAAAAATACATCGTGCCCGTTCCCCGTATACCTTTTTAAGTTTATCAGTATACCCCACGGGCTGTATTCTGTCCACGGTGAAAAGTTTGCTGTTGACAAAACAACCAATTTATTATTATTTATCGTTAATTTTTTTGTTGCGATAGGCCCCTCCGTTCCGGCATAACCGACGGCAGCGGACGCGCCCTGTTCCAGACACGCATATTACAATTTATCGAAAAACCAGGAGGTGGATATGCGTCCTTTCAAGAAATCAGCTTGTTTTTTTCTTCTGGTTGGCATTTGGATGCTTCTGCTTACGGCAGACGCCTTCGGAGGCGACGGCGGGCCCGCGCTCATCAAACCGGGCGCCGAGCTTAAAAAGGTGGCCGACGGGTTTACCTTCACGGAGGGGCCGGCCGCCGATGCGGACGGTAATGTCTACTTTACGGATATTCCGAATCAGCGAATCTGGAAATGGAGCTGGAAAGACGGTTCAGTGACGAAATACCGCGAGAACACCGGGGAGGCCAACGGGCTCATTTTCGATGCCAAAGGTCGAATGGTCATCTGTGAGATGAAAACCAAGCGGGTCACCCGGGATGATATGGCAGGCAACATCACGGTACTTGCCGACGCCTGGAACGCGGGCCACCCGAATATGCCCAACGATCTGTGGATCGATGCCAGGGGCGGTATCTATTTCAGCGATTTTTCGGGGCCCGATGCCAAGTCGGCAGGCGGATTGCAGGTCTATTATATATCTCCGGACGGAAAAACGGTCTCTCGGGCAACGGATGATCTGACAGCCCCCAATGGTCTGATCGGAACGCCGGATGGAAAAACCCTCTACATTACGGATCCGGGAGCGGGAAAGACCTTCTCCTATGCGATCAGTCCCGACGGCACCCTCGGGGGGAAAAAGCTTTTCTGCAACCAGTTCACTGACGGTATGGCCATGGATGAAAACGGAAATCTCTACTTCTCCGGCGATGCATCCATTACCGTATTTTCTCCAAAAGGGGAAAAAATAGAAGAAATCCCCATGCCGGGAAGAAGCGCAAATCTGACGTTTGCCGGACCGGACCGTAAAACGCTTTTTATCACGGCGGGAACATCCGTTTATACCCTGGAGATGGCGGTCAAGGGCGCGCCCACGCCTCTTGACGTAGGCAGACAATAGGGTTCGATAGATTGCCTGAAAGTCATCACCACCTGTTGAACTCACATCACCCTGCAATAGGAAAAATATGACGACGATACAGGAAATAGAAGAGAATACCAGGAAGTGGAAAGGGATTGCCGCGGTTCTGATTCTTGTCAACTGTCTGGCCATGATCCCCTCCATGGCTTACGTGCCACTGGTTTCGGACATCATGGCAACCATCAGTATGACCAAGACGCAGCTGGGGTTTTTTTCCGGTATGGCGGGGATTCTGGCCATTGTATGCGCCATACCGGCCGGCATGGCTATCAAACGTTTCGGTGCCCGCAAGACATTCATGGCCGGCGGCATATTTATGGTCGGGGGTCTGTTGATGCTTTCCGCCGCCACCACTTTTCCCGGGGCGGTTTCAGGGCGTGGCGTCTGGCAGATCGGAATCAGGTTTTTGTTACCGGCCCTTACCGCCGCCCTGGTGGTGGCAGTGCCTGAAAACAAAAGAAGCACGATGCTGGGGGCCAGTATTGCAGTGAGCATGGTAGGAACCATCATCGCCCAGAACATCGGCGCCTGGATGAGCGAAACCTCCGGATGGCAGGTATCCATACAGTTTTTTGCCATCATTGTTGCGGTTTCGGTTGTTATATTTCTTGTTTTTTATCGGGGAGCCGGTGCTAAAAGCGGAGATATCCTTCAGGAGAAAAAAGTCCCGAAATCGACCGATGGCCCAAAAACCAGGAGCGTCTACGCCATGCCGTCGATCTGGCTGCTATGCCTGTTGGTGATTTTTGCCTGTGAGGAGGGCCTGGTAGATATCTTTGCACGTCTCCAGATGAAAGACATCTGGGGAACCGGCACACTGGCGTTTTCAGAAATCACCTCCGTTGGGATTTTCCTGGCGATTTTTACCAATCTCGGCGCTGGCTGGTGCGGGGATCGTTTCGGTCGCTGGAATATGCTGATCATTACCGGCGCTTTGAATACGCTGATCGGAGTGTTTCTTCTCTTTGGGCAGTTTGACAGAAAGGGTCTCTATATCGCCGGCCTGTTGATTGCGAAGGCGCTCCAGATGACAACGACGCTGTTTGTCAACTCCATGGCGCCCTCTTTTCTGAAAGGACGGGATGTGGGGCCGATTATCGCCATTATCATGCTGGGGGGTGGTCTAGGGCAATATCTCGGTCCCCAGGTGATCGGGATACTCAACGATGCCACCGGAGGCTATTCGGCGGGATGGATCTACATCGCCATCTGCGGGGTGATCGCAACACTGCTGGCAACCGGGTTTAAGCTGTATTACAGCCGGAGGGGGGAGGCCGCCTGAGGTGTTCAGCGGCCCCGCTGAAAGGCAGCGGGGCCGCTGGGCACTTCAGGTTTTCCCTTGAAGAAAAAAGACGGTATAAAATCGACCCGATCCTCTTAATGCAACGTTTCGGCTCATTCCTTTCTGCGCTCTTTTCTTTCTTTCAATACTTCCTCTGTAATCAAAGTGGCCCGGCCTAACTTGCTTTTGAGAAATTTCAGGGTCTCGTTTAGATTCTTTTTGCGAATCCCTTCCAGAATCTTGATATGGTAATATACAACGGGTTGTTTATCGCCGCCATACTCGGGAATGGCGCCGGTTCTTGAATAGCTGATGGCGGCATAGGGACTGAAGCGATCGTACAAATCGGTGATGATCCTGACAAGAAGAGGCATATTCGCATCGCGATACAGGGTCTGGTGAAACTGTCGGTTGAGGTGATCGGATTGCTCAAAAGTGTGGGCGCTTTTGTAACGTTTGATGATAGATGCCAGAGCCTCCAACGTTTCGTCGGTGCAGGCCTTGAAAGAAAGCTTCATGGCCGCGGTTTCGAGAATGATGCGGACCCTGATTATTTCGTGCAACTCCTGTATGGTGAGCTCTTTTACGATGCTCCCCTTTTTCTTCTGGGCTTCAATAAAGCCTTTTGCTTCCAGCCAGTTCAAGGCCACTCGTACCGGGGCGTGACTGACATTGAAGGATTTGGAAATTTCGGAGGTGGTGAGTCTTGCCCCGGGAGGAATTTTGCCTGAAATGATGGCGGCGATGAGCTTGTCGTAGACAATTTTCTGGGCGGAAGAGGTCTGGATCGGCGCAAAAATCGAATTCAGCCTCGATTCGGAGGACACGTCATTGGTGTCAAGGTCCCTTCCGTGATGGTATTCCCAGGTTTTGCGAAGCGTGATCGCCCCGAAAGCCCCCTTTATCTTTGCGGCGGCAAACCAGCCTTTAATCATGTTTGAGACGCTTGAAAGGTTCAGGGGCCGATCACCTTTTTTGGATTTGAACAGATAATCATCCGGTTTCGGCTTGCAGTGATCCAGATACCGCTGAAACGTCTCATGGACGACATCCGTCATCAAACAACCGGAGTTGCCGGTTGAGTTTTTAACCGCCGCGATTTCTCCACCTGCAGGCACACCGCTGAGGTCCCCGACCTTCAGCTGGAGCAGTTTTTTCATCCCGATACCGGTTTGAACGGCGAGGTCGAAAAGCAACAGATCCCTTGGATTGTTGCGGAGGAGTGATCGAATTCGTTCAATGTCTTCTTGTTTCCGAATCGGTTCGAACACACGCTTGGGTTGATCTGCTGTCGGCTTTGATTTCAATTTG
>JBECKW010000327.1:0-4230 GCA_040235505.1 Desulfobacterales bacterium | reverse complement strand
GTGGACAAGATGACCAAGAGGGCACGCGCCGAGTACAAGAAGCGCGACGAGCGAGTCGAAAAGATGACCGACGAGGATGTGGAGACCTATTACTCCTGCACCCTGTGCCAGTCCTTCGCCCCCAGCCACGTCTGTACGGTCAGCCCCGAGCGGACGGGCCTCTGCGGCGCTTACAACTGGATGGACTGCAAGGCATCCTTTGAGATCAACCCCACGGGACCCAACCAGCCCATCGAAAAGGGAGAATGCCTGGATACCAAGCTGGGTCAGTGGAAGGGCGTCAACGATTTTGTCCGGCAGGCTTCCCGCGGGGCCGTTACCCATTACAACTTCTACTCCATGGTCATTGATCCCATGACCACCTGCGGTTGCTGCGAGTGTATCGCCGCCACGCTGCCGGGCTGTAACGGGGTCATGACCGTGAACCGCGAGTATGCCGGCGAGACTCCCTGCGGCATGAAGTTCACCACCCTGGCAGGCGTCATGGGCGGCGGGGCTTCCTCTCCGGGGTTCGTGGGACATTCCAAGTACAACATCACCCAGCGCAAGTTCATCCTCGGTGACGGCGGATTGCTCCGGATGGTCTGGATGCCCAAGATGCTGAAGGAAGAAATCAAGGAGCGCATCGACAAGCGCGGCGCGGAGATGGGATGCCCCAATCTCTACGACATGATCGCGGATGAAACTGTCGGCACCACCGAGGAAGAGATCATGGACTTTCTCAAGGAGAAAGGACATCCGGCGCTTTCCATGGATCCCATTGTGGGCTGATTTGCAGTGCTGAGCACAGAAACCTGTTGACGCGTTTTCCCGGCGGTATATCGAAGACCGCCGGGACGGACGCGAAACGATAAGGAGACTAAAATGGCATTAACCGGTATTCAGATTTTCAAACTCCTGCCGAAAACCAACTGCAAAGAGTGCGGCGTGCCGACCTGTCTGGCCTTTGCCATGAATCTTGCGTCCGGAAAAGCGGAACTCGACAGCTGCCCCTACGTTTCGGACGAAGCCAGGGAACAGCTGGCGGAAGCCTCTGCGCCCCCCATTCGGCCGGTGGCCATCGGTAAGGGCGTTCGCGCCCGTGTAACCGGCGGTGAGACCGTATTGTACCGCCATGAAAAAACCTTTTTCAACCCGACGCTTCTGGCGGCCATGGTGGGTTCCGACATCGCTGAGAAGGATCTCGCCGCCAAACTCAAGAGCTGGAACGCCCTCCAGTATGAACGGGTCGGCCTGAACCTGCGGCCGGAACTGGTAGCCGTGAAGGACGCCGGCAAGGGCGCGGATGCTTTCGCGAAAACCGCCAAGACGGTTGCCGAAACATCGGAATTCAACGTCATCCTGATGACGGAAGATGCCGATGTGATGAAGGCCGGTATCGAAGCAACCAAGTTCAAGCGGCCCCTGATGTACGCGGCCACCGCGGCCACCCTGGATGCGTTCGGGGCGCTTGCCAAGGAAAACGACCTGCCGCTGGCGGTGAAGGCCGACAGCGTGGAGGCGCTGATTCCCATGACCGAAAAGCTGACCGGCATGGGCCTGAAGGACCTGGTCCTCGATCCGGGCTCCAGGGAAGTCAAGCAGTCCAGCCAGGACAACATCGCGATCCGCCGGGCCGCGCTGAAATCCGGCAACCGGGCCCTCGGATTTCCCATCATCAATCTCCCCTGCGAAATGGCTTCCAATGTAGAGATGGAAACCGTGATCGCCGGCATGCAGATCGCCAAATACGGCGGCATCGTGGTGCTTTCGGATTTCACCGGTGAGAGCATTTTCCCGCTGCTTCTGGAACGGCTCAATATCTACACCGATCCGCAGCGTCCCATGACCGTCACCGAGGGCATTTACGAGATCGGCAACCCGGATGAGAATTCACCGGTCCTGGTGACCACCAACTTCGCATTGACGTATTTTATCGTTTCCGGCGAGATCGAAGGCAGCAGGGTTCCGGCCTGGCTGCTGGTCAAGGATTCCGAGGGCCTCAGCGTTCTGACCGCCTGGGCCGCCGGAAAGTTCTCCGGAGATGATGTGGGCGCATTTATCAAGAAGTCGGGTATCATGGATAAGGTGAAGCATACCGAGGTCATTATCCCCGGTTATGCCGCTGCCATTGCTGGAGATGTGGAAGAGGAACTGCCCGGATGGACCATCACCGTCGGACCCCGGGAAGCCGCGCACATTCCGGCCTTCCTTAAAAATAGATAAGCTACAATTTTACGCTTGCAGCAAATAAAGGAGGATACATGCTACTGATAGGTGAAAGCTTAAACGTCATTTCCACAAAAATCGGCAGGGCCTTCAAGGAACGGGATCCCAAACCGATCCAGGAGGAAGCGCTTTTTCAGAAGTCCAAAGGCATGGACTACATCGACATCAACCTGGGACCCGCCAAAAAGGACGGCCATGAGTTGATGCCGTGGGTGGTCCAAGTGGTCCAGGAAGTGGTGCCGGATGTCCCGCTGGCCCTGGACACTTCGAACATCGATGCCATCGAGGCAGGGCTCAAGGTCGCCAAGGACTGCGGCACGCCCCACCTGATCAACTCCATCATGTGCCGGCCCGAACGATACGAGCGGATGGTACCCATCGCAGCAGAGAGCGGCGCCGATTTCATCGCCCTGATGTGGGGCCCCGAGGGGCTTCCCCGGGACGAGAACGAGCGAGCCGCCCTCTGTGTGGAGCTGCTTTACTTCGCCAACGAGGCGGGTATTCCCAACGAGAAGATCTGGGTGGACGGCATCGTGACCCCGGTGAACATTCAGCAGCCCCAGGCCATCAGCCTGATGAATTTTCAGTCCATGATACAGGACATGGCCCCGGGTGCCAAGAGTACCTGCGGCCTTTCGAACATCTCAAACGGCGTGCCCGACAACCTGCGGGGCATCATCAACCGCACCAACATGGTCATGCTGCAGAAGCACGGGATGGTCTCAGTGATTGCAGATCCCCTGGACGACCAGCTCATCGACATCGCCAAGGGCAACCGCCAGGACATCGTGGACCTGATCTATGGCATGATGGACGGAAACATGCCGGACATCGCAAGCCTTCCCAAAGAAATGCAGGATTACGCCAAGACCGTGAATATTATTCTCGGGAACACCCTGTTTTCCGATTCATGGCTCGAGGTGTGATGAAAGCAAGAGCTCAAAGAAAGCCTCTTCCTTCGGGAGGGGGCTTTTTGTTTTTGGGGACGATGTTCAAGGAAGCTCATAGCTCATAGCTGATAGCTGATAGGCACTGCGAACTGCAAAAACGGTTTTCCCGCATAGACGCAGAGAACTGCAAAAACAGAAAATAAGAAATTGAGAAGGTAAGATGCTGAGAAAAAGGTGCAATATTTAAATAGTGATGTTTCCTAAACTTCTCAATCTCTTATCATCTCAACTTCTTGCAGTTCTCAGCGCCTCTGCGTCTCTGCGGGAGAATCGTCGTTTTTTAAATCGATGGTAAGCGCTGAAATGGTACTATTTAACGGAAGGTTGGGTCATGGCAAGAATCGATGATTATGTGGCGGCAAGGAAGCTGGCGGTTGAAAAGCTGGCGCCGGAGTCTATCGAGACCCTGGCGGAACGAAGCGGGTTTGAGAAGATCGGGAACGGTGCGCTTCAGGTTCCGTTTCTGGGGAGAACCTATCGGGTCTCCTATCCGGGGTTTGAATTCGCGGTGGAAGGGGAGGGGACGGCAGAAAAGGATATTCCTCTTCAAGAACAGGTGCTTATTCTTCATTATGTAATGGGCGCAGATGGGACTGTCTCCGGCAACTGGGTGGCCTATCGGGAAATCCCCGGGGCTTCGTTTTACTTTTCCGCCTTTGTCAAAAGAGCCATCGATCCACTCAAGAAAATGTTCGGCATGGATGCCTCTCTTCTTCAAAAGCCAGCCGCCAGGCTTGACGGCAACTCCATCGATGTCGGGGATGCCGGGTTCGAGTTCCGGTTGTTTCCAAAGATTCCCATTCAGCTCATCCTCTGGGAAGGGGACGCGGAATTTCCCGCCGAAGCCAATATTCTATTTGACGATAGCGTCGGCGACTTTCTTTCCCCGGAAGACATCGCCTGGCTTGCCGGGATGCTGGTATACCGGCTGATGGGGCTTGCCAGGGGGTGAAGGCTGTAGGTTGAAGGCTGAAGACCGAAGGGAAAAACGAAAAACAAAGGGCGTTGGGCCTTCCAGCTTCGGATATCAGACCTCTTGTCTTTTCCTTCAGTCTTCAGCCTTCAACCTTCA
>JBECKW010000297.1:0-9025 GCA_040235505.1 Desulfobacterales bacterium | reverse complement strand
ATTCAGCAGATCACTTCCTCCTTCCCCGCCCCTTTCCGAATGGGAAAAACATGGGCACACGATGCTGATATGCCATGTATTTGATTCAGGCTCACTCTATATTCAGCAACCCCCACCAGTCGGCGGTTTCCAGTTTTCTGCTTTTCACGCTCCCATGGCCCCTTAGATCGAGAATTTGCCCTGTCATATTCCCTTCCGCGCTGGCCAAATAGGCCATGGCTGTCTCCTCCTTCGTCATGGTACAGATTTCCGTCAGCCCCATCTTTCGGGCGGTGATGTTGATAAAAATCGGGCTGACGGCGTTGATTCGGATACCGCTTTCGGCCAGATCCAATGCCGCTGCGCGTACAAACCCTTCCACCCCGGCATCTGCTATCGCAGTCGGAACCGCACCGGGCAAGGGTTCCTGCGCCATCATGCCGGATGTCAGGGTGATAAACCCTTTCGGATTCAAATGGCGAAGGGCCACATGAACCAGGTTAAACTGCCAAATGATCTTGCTGCTGATGCAGGTTAGAAAATCGGCGTCGCTCGCCTCGTTGATTTTTCCGTAACGCACACTGCCCGCCGTGCAAATGACCCCGTCGACGGGGCCGACGGTTTTGAATAATTCCTCGATGGAAGCCTTCGAACGCAAGTCAACTGTCATGTCGCCCTGCAGGTTTCCGACACGTACCACTTTGTGATCCCTGGCAAGCAGATTGGCGACAGCTCTCCCGATCAATCCGGTTGCGCCGACAATAACGATTTTAAGCATGGTTCGACCTTTTCGTGTCCTGGGCGGTATTAAGATTAAAATTTAATGACAATCCATCGCAATATCCAAGCCAAAAAACAATTTGGCTTCACACCTCCCGCCGATGGCGTCGGTCGTGTATGGTATATAATATTATAACAGCATGTTATGAGGTCGCGGAGATTCGATTCGATGTCTGCTGACAGGAAAGGGTCGTATATGATTTTATCCCGTTCGTACACATGCGTGCACTAAAGGCCGTGGAAAAAGCAAAAGCCGGACCCAGAGGACCCGGCTTTTGGCTGCTCGTGGAAGGGACTGTCTGATGGGTCAGAAGCCAGAGGTCAGAGATCAGAGGTCAGAAGCCAGAGATCAGACGTCAGGCGTCAGATGGCGTTTACGACCAGGAAGTCAGTCCGGCAACGTTCCTCCCGGAAATTCTTCCCCAGACAAAGCACTCGCAATAATTTGCACCGCTGACGCCATACACCTGCCCGCAGGTATGGCCCATGGATCCGGCCTCGTACAGACGTTTGATCGGTTGTCCGAAAACATCCATTACCTGGCCCTTGGCATTTTTCCGGGGGCCTCCACAGGTACTGAAGCCGCCGGGCCAGATCTCCACGGCGTAAAACGGCGGCTTCTCGATCTTTCCCAGCCCGGTGGGGGTCATGCTGGTGCGAGCCGTCCGGCCGAAATCCGAATCCACGCCCGCATCACAGAACCCGTTCCATCGCGCCACGGTTTTGACCAGAATATCCGGCGCCATCTCGCCGCCGATGGCCTCCGCCAGCGCGCCGATGGACTCGGCCTTCTTGATCCAGCCCTTTTCGATTTCCACGAGGTTTTCCGGACTCCATCCGCCGTCCTTGGCTCCCCACTCGGACGCAGTCCCCCCCAGACGCTTCGGGGTAATGGTATTTCCCATCCCCGAGAGCATGGAACTGTTGCTGTTGCCGATGGGGCCGGCAAGCCGCGTTGTCTCGTCAAAGATCATATAGTGCGGGCAGCAGGGATACTCCGAGTCCTTTCGGTCCGATCGCCAGTCCCATTGCGAATATCCCATGATGGACCGGTGGGGAAACCACCCCCCTTCCCTCGCGAACCGTTCGCCGTACTTGCTCACCAGGATGAAGTTGCTCCCCTTGGGTTCCGGATACATCCAGCCCATCCTGGAGGACGGTGTGACGATGGTATAGAGCGCCGAGGCGATCATGTTCATATGCCACAGGTCGGCCCCCACCGCCTGCGCCATCTTGATGCCGTCGCCGGTATTGTAGACCCATCCCGTAAATTTTATGGAGCCCGGTCGCAGGTAGTTCTGCTTCATCTCTTCGTTATACTCGAACCCGCCGCTGCACAGGACCACCCCTTTCCTTGCCTTGATGTGGCGCTCCTCCTTTCCGAGGCCGACCTTGACACCAAGGATCTCCTTTGTGCTGCTTTCCTGGATCAATTCAGTGGCCGGGCTGTCGAACAGGATCTCGATCCCCCGGTCCTTCATCTGCTTCTCAACGGCCTCATACCACGCCAGCGCGTTGAACATCCCGGTACCGATGCCGTCGGAACCCGGAATTTTCTTGAAGTCTCCGCCGTTCAGAACGCTGGGTGCCCGGCATGAAACACCTATTTTTTCGAGCCACTCCCGGTTATGTACCATCTCCTCTGCCCAGGCCTGGCAAACGTCCATGGGGGTGGTGCCGTTGCACAGATGGTATAGGTACAGGGCGGCATTATCCTTTTTCTCCGACGTCGAGTAAGTGAACTGCCCGCCGCCGACCCGGCTGTTGCCTCCCCCCTCGGGCGCCTTTTCCACGATGATCACTTCGGCGCCGGCATCGTGAGCGGTGATGGCCGCCGTGGTCCCGGCACCCCCGCACCCGACAATCACCACATCCGTCTCGCGGTCCCACGTTTCCGGACGGCCCGCCGCGCGTGCCGCCGCCGGGCCCATTGCGGACAGGGCAGCGGCACCGACACCCACGGAGGTTGTCTTGATAAAATCTCTTCTGGAAAAACTCTTCTTCGACTCCTTCTCTGATTCCATAAGCGCTCCTTATCCTGTGAGGCGTAGGTTCATTGATCCCAAGCGCATGTCGCAAATAACCCGTCTGAAAAACGACGGAAAAAAATGATCAGCGCCCACCCAGAGATCGATATTTCTGAATGGGCACTGATTGGGCCATAAGAATTTCAAATGGTTTTCCTGAATCCGTGAACCCTTTTTTTAATCACACCCTTGAGGCCGCATAAAATGCGCTTCTTGTCGCCCTGTTGAGCCTGCCTCTTTCGCCGGTGCAGTCACCCACCACGAGGACCTCGTCCGCCGCTCCCGCGAAATTATCCGCATCCTCGGTCCTCGCCTTGAGGCCGGACCAGAGGACAATGCTGTCGGCCTTGACGGATTTCTCGGCGCCCTCTTTATCCGTGTAAGTCACCTTCCCCCCCGTAATGCTTTTGACCACCGTGTTCAGGTGATACGTAAAGTTGGGAAGGGTTCGATATAGATTTGTCTGGGCCGTCACATTGTGGGGACCGATATCTGCCGGATCGATCATGTCCGGCCCCGGTGACAGCACCGTCACATTGTATCCGTCCAGGGCCATGGACAGGGCGGCCTCGGTGCCTAATTTTCCCGCGCCGATCATCACCACGTTCTTACCCAGCTTCTTCCGGTCGCTGTAAGAGGTCAGGATATTGAAGACATTGTCCGCGTCCGCGCCCTTCATCCTGGACTTGATCACATCGGCGCCGGTGGCGACGATGACCGTATCGTAGCCCTTTGACTTGAGCATATCCCGGGTGGCCTGGGTATTGAGCTTCACCTCGATTCCGGCCTTTTTCACCTGATGGATCAGCCAGTCCTTGTAGTCTTTGTAGGTCCAGACCCACGGCGTGTAATCCGTATATTTCTGAAGCCCGCCAAGCGCCGTTGCCTTCTCGTAGATGGTCACCGTGTGGCCCCTTTCGGCCGCCACGATGGCCGCCTTCATGCCGGCCGGACCGCCGCCGATAACCGCCACCTTTTTCATGGTGAGGGGCGCCTCGATATATTTGAGTTTATAGATAGGGGCCGCCCATTTCGTGTTCACCGTACACCGTGCGAAATGGGGCCCTTTCGACATGCTTTCCGCATGACAGTTCTGACACTGGACGCAGGGGATGACATCATCCACCCTGCCTGCCGATACTTTTTTGACCAGGTCCCCATCGGCGAAAAGAGGCCGGGTCATGCCGACCATATCCGTGGCGCCGCTGGCGATGTATTCGTCGTTCTTGATCGGATTGTGCGTGCCGCCGCCGATGATGGTAATGACCTTCACACCGGCCGCCTTGATGGCCTTGGCGTAATAGTAGGAAGCGCCTTCCATGTATTTGGAAGTCTCCCAGCTCGCACCGGCACTGCCGCTGCCCTTCATCAGGATGATATCGACCTTGCCCTCAAGCGCTTTGGCCTCCTCGACGGCCTGCCGTATCTGGGCGTCGGTCGGCTTGACTGAGGTGCTTGTCCCGCCGCCGCCCCCCATGCCGCGCATCCCCATGCTCAGGGACGACATGATGATCATATTTGTCGACGCCCGGACCGCCTGCGCCGCCTCTTTGGTGGGGGAGCTCATCTGGTATATGTCATAGCCGTTTTCCTCCTGCTCCTTTGCCTCCGCCACGATCTCTTCGACACTTTTGGCGGCCTGCCCCATTCCCGGCATGCCGCCACCGCCAGGTGCACCGCCCTGACCACCGGGGGGGCCCCCCTGGCCGCCGCCCGGTGCGCCGCCGCCCGGTGCGGTCGGAGCGCCGTTCTGGCCCATTTCCGCGGCCCCCTGGACGCCTCTTCCCCCCAGGCCGTCGGAGCCGCTCTCGCTTCCGACATCCCCTGCCACGACGGCGTCTCCCACATCCCCGGTGTTGGTTCCGAATACGATGAGGGCGCCTTCGCTGTGGATATCTTCGACCGCCCGTTCCACATAGTTCCAAACCGGCGGAATGTCTTGCCATTTGTTATTTGAAATGTGTTCCCAGCTCCATAGGGCAAAGTTTTCTTTTCTCTTATGATATGTTTTCGGATAAGCCCCGAAGCAGGTTTCCATGGTGACAATGGCGGCGTTTTTGGCCATATGTGTATAATGATTCCGCCATGCATCGGTGGGAAAATTTTCCGGTCCCTGGAGGGTGTAAACAGGAGAGACGCAGTGCATGATCCTGTTCTTCAGCACCCTGTTTCCAACTTTAAGCGGCGATAACAGATGAGGACATCGGTTGCCGGACGCCTCCATACCGGCTGCTGCCGCCCGCTCTGCGGCCTCGGCCGTCGCTGCACTCCGCAATTGAAATCCTGCCAGTTTTTTGCAGGTCAGCGCACAGGTGGACGCCAGACCGGCGGCCACCAGAAATTGCCGTCTTCCCATGAGCTTCTGGACCAAATTCATGACGAGTTCCTCCTCTTTGTAAAGGTTGGCATATCTATAGCACTGTAAGCAAAGCTTGAATGCACGATTGGCCTGCGCTAAACACTCGGAACCCGCACCGGCGGCTACTCCGGGCGAGCACTTCTTTATTTCACGAAATCTGGTTGACCCGGACGGTCTTTTGGCTCTTTTCCATCAACTGCAAAGAGCCGTTTTTATTTATTAGTATTTTGTAATTTATATCGGGCTGGGTGAAATTGATATTTTTTATTTAGATCAGCATAGGGGATGTGATGGAACAGGTCAAGCATTTTAATGTCAACATCATTTTAATGCCGAAGACGACCATCTCTTAAATAAAGAACCGTGTCCGCCGCATCGACGATCTCCGTATCATGGGTGGCCATGAACACCGTGCAGCCGAAGTCTTTCCCCATCTCCCGCATAAGGGCCGTCACCTCCCGACCGGTGGCCGAATCCAGGTTGGCGGTAGGCTCGTCGGCCAGAAGCATTTTGGGATGGTGGGCAATGGCTCGGGCCAGGGCCACCCGCTGGGCCTCGCCCCCCGAAAGCTCATGGGGCATCGCCCCGGCGGCGGAGGCAAGGCCGATACGATCGAGAAGTTCGTCGATTCGCTTTTTGCACTCTTTTGCGTCCACACGGTTCAGGGTCATGGGAAAACCGATATTTTCCGAAACTGTCAGGTAGGAAAGCAGATTTCCCCGTTGAAAGACGAACCCCACCAACCGACGTTGAAACAGGCTGAGCTGTCGGCCGCCCAGCCGGTGAACCGGTGTCCCGAAGCAGAGGATACTTCCGCTGTCCGGAGACTCCAGCCCGCCGATACAGGCTAAAAGCGTCGATTTTCCGGATCCGGATTTTCCGACAACGGCGGCAAAGGCAGCCTCCGGGAGAAGAAATGAAACATCGCTCAGAGCCTGAACCCGGCCTCTTCCGGACTGAAATATCTTGGTAACGCCGTCTAACTCGATCATGGGCTCAAATCATCCTAATGATATCCGCGGCTTTTTTTCGGGCCACCAGCGTCGCCGGCCAGACGGCCGCCACCAGGCCGAAGACAAATGCCGTCACGGGCGAGGCCAGCAGTGAAAACATGGTAAGCCGCGGCGAGATTACCCCCGAAACTGCAAAGTACCGGTTATGGGACGTGAAAGCGGAAAGATCGATGCCGCCGGAGCCTGCAACCGCCCATACCGCCAGCACACCGATCAGCACCCCTGCGGCGCAGGCGGCGGCATTCATGATCGAGATCTTCAGGATGGTCAGAAGCCACGTCTCCCGGGCCGTCACCCCCATGGCCTTCATGATGCCGTACTCCCGGAGATTTCGGATGATGAAGATCACGAATATGCAGGCAATCCCCACCGATACGACCCCGAAGACGAGGAAAATGACGATGCCCATGGAGAAGTACTGCAGATCGATGAGCTGCCGCAGGTCCGGCATCAGGGTCTCCCAGGATTCGAACCGAATACCCCTGGAAGGCCATTTTTGCCGGTAGATGTCCAGAATGCGCTTTGCATCGACGCCGGGTTCAAGAAAAACCGCTGCCGACCATGGCTTCCCTGCTTCCGACATCGCCGTCAGGGGGCAGAAGGCGATGCCCCTGTCCAGAGATTCGATCCCGGTCTCGTAGATTCCGCAAACCGTGAGCGTCAGGGGCCCACTTCCGGAAGAAAAAGCGAACCGGAGTTTTTTGCCGGGCAACACGCCGAAGTCATTGGCAAGCGCCCGGCTGATAAAAATTTCGCCCTCACCGTTTTCCAGATAGCGCCCGGAAACCGTCTTCTTCTCCAGAGCCGTAAAGGCGGTCTCCCGGTCGGGATTAACACCACACAGGGTCAGCGGTTCGTCAAGGCGACCGTTTGAAAGGACCCCGCGCACATACACCCGCCTCAAGACCCCCAAGACCCCCGCCATGCTCAGATCCTCCGGCCCAAGCGAGGCCGGAAGCCCCGAAGCACTGATATGGCCGGAAAACAGCCCCACTGAATTTTCCAGCATGGCATCGTTTACCCCCACAGCCAGGGCGGAGAGAAAGATCAGGGCGGAAACCGCCGTAACCACCATGATGGACAGGGCCGTGGTGGCACGTCCGGAACGGACAAGAAATCGCAGGGCAATCCGCGCCCAGAAGCTGACCCCGCTATGTGTCATCACCCTGATCGCTCGACAGATATTCGGTGCCGATTCGGTTTTCCAGAAACCGGATGGAAGGCCCCACGAGAAAGCGATGCGCTTCGGAGAAAAGCATGGTAAGGCCGCTTTCAAGAAATTCGTGGGCGGTATCGCGGGCCCCGGCCAGGTTGTCCGGAAACATTCCGGCCGGATCCCACACCGGCGGCTTGCACTCCTGCTCCTTCAGAAGATTCCGAAGCCGGTCCTTTTCGGCCGAATCCGGGCCGTGGTAAATCCGGGACACCACGAAATTATGCCGTTTTCGTTCAAGATCGGAGGCCATGTCCACCATATCGTCCAGAACCTGACATCCCATGCCGATTCTGTAGAGACCCTCCAGTATGAGCGCCGTATCGGATTCGTCCGTTTCTTCCACACACTTCGGAACGTCCCATGGGCAGGTAAACAGGAGTCCGGTCTTGAAATGATGAACGACTTGAAGAATTTCGTCCGGCGTCAAAATGACCGTTATTCCCGCCTCCTCCGAGGCTTCCTGCACGCCGCTTCGGGTCATGGTCTGCATGGAGGTTGCCGCGGCCGCCATTGCCTGATCCATGCCGATTTCCTTCCGGCGGCAGGCATCCAGAAGCAGCTGAAACAGAACCCGGTCCGAGGCCATGATGTCGATTACCGAACGAAACCGGATGGCCGTTTCCGGAAGATCGGTGTCCAGGGTCGTTTTATATTCACCATCCAGTAGATTGTCGCAGCCGGTGACCATACCCCGCAGGCACTGGAGTGTGGCCGCATACAAAATCCGACGGGACTCGGGAATTCCCGCCCGATAGTACGAATAGAGAAACAAAAGTGAAAAAAAATTCCTTTGAAATGAAAAATCGTCCTCCCCCGGGGCCTTGACCAGGACGCCG
The DNA here is from genome assembly GCA_040235505.1 of Desulfobacterales bacterium. Classification (GTDB taxonomy): domain Bacteria; phylum Desulfobacterota; class Desulfobacteria; order Desulfobacterales; family JAFDDL01; genus JBECKW01. The sequence goes on along the minus strand of JBECKW010000297.1, from coordinate 815 downwards.
CCCGGCCTGAGAATGCCGTCTGCGATTTTCCAGTAGCGGGAAAGCCCCGATTTGAGCTCCCCCAGTAGGGACTGGAACAGGGGCAGTGCACTTATTGTTTCGACAGGATCTGTGTGCTTTTCGATAATCCCCCCTTCTTACTATTCCGGTTTCCATGTACAAAAGATCGTAATATATCCGAAATAAACGGCAACGGGCTGCGGCGCCTCAAACCCCGATTTTTCGATGACACCCGGCAGAACGCCCCGGATATTTTCACCGATCTGGGGCTGCATGAAAAACCACCTGGACACGTGGGACACCAGCCATCCCATCCAGGTGGTGGGAACGTGCATATCGGCAATCACCAGCCGGCCCCCGGGACGAAGGACCCGGAAGGCCTCTCTAAGGGCTTTTTCTTTCAGGTCCATCTGAACATGGTGGAAAAAAAGGCTCGATACCACGGCATCGAAGGAATCGTCCCGGAAAGAGAGGGCTTCGGCCGCCATTACTTCGAAGCGGCAACCGCTGCCGGCCCGCCTTTTCCGGGCCACGCGGATCATTTTTGCCGCCGCATCGATTCCCACCGCCTCTCCGCCGGCATCCGCGGCCAGCCGGTCTGCAATCATCCGGGTAAGGACGCCGGTACCGCACCCCAGGTCCAGCACCCGGTTCGAACCGTTTAAAGCCAGTAGCGAGACGATATGCCGGTCGTATTTCGCCTGCTTGCCCAGCAAAATGAACGGCTCGACCGCATCGTAGACAAATGCGGCATGATCCAGCGTTCTTCCCTTCGTGGGGATGGATCTCAGCGTCATTTCCCTCCTTTCCGAATG
>JBECKW010000253.1:0-6167 GCA_040235505.1 Desulfobacterales bacterium | reverse complement strand
GCTATAGGCCGCCTGTGTGATGCCAAGACGCTCGGCCATTTCCGATTGCTTGAGGCCTTTGTATTCCCGCCATGCACGAACCTTGCTCTTTTCATCAATTACGGTTTTTCGGACCACCTCATGCGGTATTGTCAATTCCCGATCGCGCCGTTCGATTAGATCCGTGTATTCATCGTACGGAATGACTGCAAACATAGGCTTTCCGTCATGATTGATTATCTGGTGATCAGTATGTTCTTTCATCTCTCTTTTTAACCTCTTCAATCCTAATGATCTTGACCGTAGAGTGGAAATCGAAAAATACGCGATAGCGTCCAACCCTCATTCTGTATTCGAATGGATAGTTTCTGAGGCGTTTCACGTTTCCAGTTTGCGGGAAAGCAGCCAGCTCATCGACAGCAAGAACGATGGTTTTCTGATCATTCCGGTCAATTTTGCTCAACTGTTTTTCAGCTTTCCGAGTCCACTCAATTGAATTCATAGCCTCACTCTGTATAAGTAAAAACTTATATAATGTCAAGCAAAAAGCGTAATGGCTTATATCTCTATTTCTAGGAATCGGTTCTAATTGCAAACTTGGCTGATTTTGGCTTTCAAAAAACCGGGAACAAGCATCGTGAGAATTTTGAAATGATTCTTGGAACAAGCACATCCATTTAAGGTTTAATGGGCTGAAAAGTCAAGGATAATCCGCCGATGGCGGATGTTGAAAGTTGAAAAGTTGCAAGTTGCAGGTTGACGAACTGCTATGGTTGCAGGTTGGAAAGTTGCAGGTTGCAGGTTGTTATTTTTTCAACTTGGAACCTTTTAACCTGGAACTTTCAACGCCGTTATCTTTTTAACGTGGAACCTTTCAACGTGGAACTTTCAACGTTGTTATGCAAACAACTGGTGGGCAGAATCCCATCCTAAAATACGAATGCCTTTATGTTCTAACGGTCCCCGGCCGCCATAGAAAAGTGCTGGACTCATAACCTGGTCTCCTGCCAGGGACATCCACCTCTCCAGACCTGTGAAATAATCCTTGTTTATCGTTCTGCCGGATTTAATTTCAATCGGCATCAGCTTCGTTCCAGCATCAGCGATAACATCCACTTCGTTGCCGTTGCTGTCTCTCCAGAAATAAAAGGACGGCCGATTTCCCCGGTTGAAACTGGTTTTCATCAGTTCGGAAAGGATCAGTGTTTCGAAAATACTGCCACGAAGAGGGTGCGTTTCAAGCTGCCCCGGCTCCTGAATGCCGATCAGCCAGCAGAGCAGACCCGTATCGTAAAAATAGAGCTTTGGAGATTGGACAAGTCGTTTTCTGAAATTCTTGTGGTGAGGTCTGAGCAGAAACAGCACGTAGCTTGCTTCAAGTACTGAAATCCACGCCTTGGCCGTATTGTGGGTGATCCCGCAATCGGTTGCCAGGGAGGAGAGGTTCAGAATTTGTCCGCTTCGACCGGCACATAGTTTTACGAATCTTTGAAAGGCATCGAGATCCTGAACGTTCAAGAGCTGCCGGACATCGCGCTCGATATAGGCGGTTACATAAGCGGGGAACCATTCAACGGGGGACAGCTTGCGGTCATATATGGGGGGATAACCGCCTCCAAAAAGCAAGGTGTCCAGACCCGCCACGCCCTGTTCGGTGTTCTGCAATTCATGAACTGAAAACGGCAGTAGTTCGATAAAAGCGGTCCGGCCCGCCAGAGATTGAGTAACACCCGAAAGCAGTCCGAATTGCTGTGATCCGGTCAACAGGAAAAGCCCCATACGACCGTCTGCATCCACCCGCGACTGAAGATACGAAAGGAGTTCCGGTGCTCGCTGCACTTCATCGAGAACACCGCCGTCGGGCAACCGGTCCAGAAAACTTCTGGGATCCTCCAGGGCCATACGCCGATTGTCCGGATCTTCCAGAGAAAAATACGGCTTGTGGCTGAAGACGCTTCGCGCGAGGGTGGTCTTACCGGACTGGCGTGGCCCTGTAACCGTCACAATTGGAAAGCCCTTAAGAAGGCTTTGGATTTTCGATTCAATATCGCGCCTGATCATAGAGGCTGTCTATAGTATTTTATGTAAATTGTCAAACGTTTTGACAAAATGCATAAAATTAAGGCCAAACAGTTAGGAAATATCTCACACGAATGCCTGCAACAGCTGGGAGGCAGAGTGCCTGCGGCAGCTGGGATGCTAGGAGGCTAGGATGCTGGGAGGGTGAACTGCGAAGAAGTCAGAGGTCGGAGGTCGGAAAAATCGGAGATGAGGGGCGGAAAGGCACTGGGTAATCAGTGAGCAGTGATCAGTGAACGGGAACGGCGTGAACGGAAAGACCGAGGGAAGATTGCTTCGTCCCGACGCCGGGATCTTCGACTCGGACGATGGACGCCCGTCCCCTGGTTCTTGTCCCCGCCGCTCTTCCACTCTTCCTGCGTTTATCCCTCAGCCTTTTTCATTACCCAATTCATTACCCAATTGCCAATTGGCGGTCTTTTGCCACCGGGCATTCTGGCCACGCCCGAGGCACTCCACACGATTGTCGGCCCGCAAATTTTTTAAAATCCGCCGGATCATATCAAGGCTGACACTGGCGCATTCTTTTTGGAGCTCAGCAACGCTGAAAGGACCGGGTGCTTATCGATTGCATGAAGCACAAGCCCGGTTTTCTGGCCTCTGGGAGCCTGAGTTCGCCCAAGACGTTCTTCAAATTCCCGATATGCCATTTTTAATGTTGAAAGAAGGCAGTTGATATAAGGCCCCTATTTCCCCAAAAAATCTTCAAAAAGGCCTCAAAAGTTATTTATTATGAAAATAAGCATACTACACTATGCATTTGTAGAAAATAAAACCATATTTGCGGCACATATGAGGCTTTTTTCAGAAATGGAGTCAGAATGCAGGCTTTTCATCAGACGACCTACAATTCACTATCAATTATTTCTTTTAACTGACAAATGGCCGCAGGGCTAAACCGAATCAATATTTTTCAAAGCATAGGTCAAAAGAATTGTAAACCACCTCAAGGATAGGCAGCTCCCATTCGTCTGCCTTGATCCATTTTCGAAAATCTTCATCAGGATCATCCCGATCGCGTTTCAACATGGCAACCACACGAATATCGTGAATTTGATCCAAACGGGTCTGCCACTTATTTGCCCCCTCGTTTGAAAGCCGGGCCAAACATATGCCCTCGTGACTGAAAACCCCTAACTTGTCGTCATGGTAACGCATAGAGACAGATTGCCCTGCCTGCAACTTCGCCAGATGATGATGAACAGGATCCGATTTTTTAAACCTCCCCGCATAGTCCAGATAAATTTCGTTCAATCCGAGGATTTCATATTTTCTTTGATTGCGATCCGTAACGTCAATTGCTTTTCGATATTTTAAAGGCACAGTAAAACCGCCTCGTATTTCATTCAAAAACGGGTTGGGCTTCTTCAGGTTTTTGACAATCCTCAATGTTTCCTCAGCCCGCGTCATTCCGACATACATGATTCTTCGCTCTTCTTCCCATTGAGACTTGTCGGCAGGGGTGCTCCAGTCCCCGTCCAATATAATAACATGGGGAAATTCCATACCCTTGGCTGAATGGATGGTGCTCAAAAATATTCCCCGCCCGATGACTTTTTCCTGTCGCTGCTCGGCCACATGTTCGTACAAGCGATCGACGGCCCGGCTTGCAGGAAGCATGCTATCGGTGGTTTCTTCTTTGTAATCCTCGAAAAACAGATCGACAAGGTTCCACCATACATTTGACCCGCTTCCATTACGAAGCCCATCGATCCCTTTTATTAGATCGCTTGCCCGCGTATTTTCTTTTCCTCTTTCCTCCAGCCAATCCAGGGTTCTGCGAATCTCACGCACCCGGTATAAGGGAAGCTTTTCATCCAGGGTGATCCTGAGCGGATATCCTGCGTCCTCCAGTTCCGCCCTAACCGCAGTTAGAGATGCCTTGGTTCTGGACAGGATTGCGATATCCGACCAATCGACCTTTGGATCAAGCCTTTTTAACCGATCGATCTCACTCTTAACATACATGGCCTGATGGAACATGTTTTGAACCGAAACGACCATGACTTGACCCTTGCTCACAGGATCCAGGTGTTCCCACCTGCCACCCGGAAGGTTCATTTGCCTTTCGTGGTTAATCGAAATAGGATGATTGCCCTTCATCCGATCACGATTGGATCGGATGAGTGCATTCGAGGCAGAAATGATGTGCTTGCTGGAGCGGTAGTTTTCAATCAGATGCACGACGTTTTTCGTGTAGTCTTCTTGGAATTGCCTGATAAAGCGGATATTGGCGCCCCGAAAGGTGTAGATATTTTGATCGTCGTCACCCACCGCCATGATGGAAAGACGGGCATCTTCCTCTGAAAGCGTCCGCCCGGCAATTGCCGATACCAGCTCGTATTGATCCTCATCGATGTCCTGATATTCATCCACCAGGATATGACTGTACCCGGCCAAAATCCGATCCCGGTGTTCATCCGGTTCAATTCCGGGAATGTCTTTTTCGCCCTTCAGCAATTTGACTGAGTCTTTGATGATGCGATCGAAATCTATCTGGTCTTTATTTTTCGCTTCAACCATGTCCCGAATTGAAATACCCGTAAGGCGCATGGCAACACCGTGATAGGTGGCCACGATCACCCCGTTTGCCGCTTTACCCACAAGGGCTTGGAGCCGTTTGCGGAGAACCATGGCAGAACTGTGGTTGAAACACAGAACCAGGATTTGCCGGGCCGGCACCCTTTCAACCTCCAGGAGGTAGGCACAGCGATGAGCGATCACCGTGGTCTTGCCCGAACCAGGACCCGCCAATATCAACATGCTGTCTTCCACGGGACGACCCACTGCTGATATTTGAACAGGATTACGCAGATTCTCAACGATCATCCGGAAGGATTCCGCAGTGGTGGCTTTCTCCAGGATCTCTTTGTCATCTTCAAAATATTTATTTATGAATTTGACACGACCCAACGCAAAATAATCCAAAACCAGTGTGAGCGCACGGGCAATTTTTTCAAGCCCCAAAGTTGCATAACGCATCATCACGTGAATCTGAAAACGTTTTTCCCGGTAATGCACCGACAGGGGTTTATAGTCTCCCTTGTTGTAATACCGGCCTCGGCTTGTCGGCGATAAGCGAATGGTCATGGCCTGTCTGAGAACCGCGAGCCCGTTCTGCAATGCAATCACATGTTGCTCATGCAGAAACATGAGGGCACGTTCAATTGCCGGCAACACCTTTTTAACTTCAACGCTCAAAACCAGATCGGATTTAATTGCCGCTGACAGTTGGTCGCTGGTAAAAGAGATCTGAATGTCCCCGCCTGTTTCTGCCTTGGTTTTGGTTGCCTGCTTGTTGGCTATCTCGATCAATGTTTGCAGCATCAAATGGGCAACATTTTGTCTCAGGGAAATGGTTTTGCGAATATTTTGCCAGCTTCGCTTTAACCTGACCTGGTAACGATTCCGGTCAATGTGACCAATTTCAAAACTTCCTTGTGATGCAGCAAACCCTTTTCCATCATAGGATATGCCTTTGATCAACTGCCGCAGAACATCCGGGCTGGTAGCAAACCCTTCGTTGGTGAGCTTTTGATTGAGGCGGTGAATGTCCAGTTCCACCCAATGGCCCTCATCAGCATCGGGATCTTCAATCTCCAGAATTCCGACGAGCTTGTTTTCAAGTTCGCAAATCACCTCAAAAACCTTGGCGGCATTGTTTTTCCCTTTTGGTCGAAACGTCGCGGACAGCATGAGGCCCTGGTCGATCAGGCCGGCATCAGCCATGTCATGCAGCGCCGTGATCACAATTTGCGCTGCCGTCATACCGGATTTTTGCTCCATTTCTTGCAGCTGTTCTTTTACGGGAAAAAGCCCTTCTGCAAGTTCATCCGCTCTTATTCCTCGATTTTGTGCGTTGTTGAATAGTTTTTGAAGAATGTTCAGCCACAAATCCCGAATTTGCGGGCTCAGGTGAAGCCGATCCATAACAGCGCCCGCCTCTTCAAGCGAGTCTACCATTGGTTTTCCTTGAAAGACCTCGATCAAGTTCTGGTTCCGCTCTAAAAATCCCGCTCTCTCCAACCAGGCAACGGCTGCTCGGATCTTGGTATCCCTGAATTCGGGTTTGAGGGCTTGCATCTCAGCCCAATCTTCATCTCTAAGCA
>JBECKW010000228.1:0-7417 GCA_040235505.1 Desulfobacterales bacterium | reverse complement strand
GCGTGGCGTGCGACGTTCTCATCGTCGGGGGCGGGTATTCAGCCTGTTTCGCCGCCATCAAGGCCCGGGAGCAGGGCGCTGAGGTGGTCATGGTCGATAAAGGGCTTGCCGGCAGATCCGGGCAGTCTCCCTGGGCCACCAGCACCATGGTGTTCGATCCCAAAAAGGGAGGCAAGCTCGAAGACTGGGTAAACGAAGTCCATCGAAAAAGTGAGTACCTCAACAATCAGTACTGGGCAGAGACGGTCATCAGGAACTCCTATGCCAGATTGCAGGATTGCATTGCCTGGGGGTTGCCGTTTTCGGGAAAGGACGATCAGTGGGCGTCAGCCTCTACCGGCAGCTTCCAGGGCGTGAGTTTCGGTGGCCGGACGGGCGATCTTCCCTGGGGACTCAGGCAACACGCAGTGAAAATCGGCGTCAAGATTTTCGATCGGGTCATGGTCACGGAACTGCTGAAACAGGGGGGACGGATTGTCGGCGCCGTCGGTATCTCCGGGAAGAATGATGATATCCACACCTTCATCGCCAAGACAACCGTCCTGTGCGTCGGCGGTTGCAGCTACAAACCGCTCAACTATCCGCCGGGCCAGCAACTGACAGGCGATGGCGAGGCCATGGCCTACCGCGCCGGCGGTGAAATACTCGGCAAGGAATTCATTCATTTGATGTGGACCATCCGAGGGTTGCCTTCGGGCGGAATGGCCACTGCGCTTTCCTATATGGATGAGGACAAGGTTCCGGAGGACCTGAAGGAATTGCGCAATGCCAGTATCCTGGCCCGGTTGGAGAATGCGGTGGGGGATCAGCTGCCGGACCTTCCGAAAACGGCGACACATTATCCGTTCAGCTATCCGCGCTTGGATTTTGAAGCCCATGCCGGACGGGCGCCCGTTTACAGGGTCGGTCGCGACGGCGCCAAGGTCGAACTGGTCGGCGATTCGTGCCTCGGCATGTCCATTCGCAATGCGGACGGCCTCTGGGCGGCCGACAAACAGTGCGGCACCAGCCTTCCCGGGCTTTACGCCGCCGGTGACGGCCTGGGCACCATCGCAAACGGCGCCGTCTACACCATGGGCGGTTCTTCCTCGATGGGCGCGATGGTGACGGGCGCCATCGCCGGAGAGGCCGCGGCCAAAGAGGCGGCCGGGATGGGCAAGCCGGTCGTGAGTCAGGATGAGATCATCCGGGCCAGACAGTTTGTGAACACGCCCAGGAATCGCAAGGGTGGATTCAGTCCGAGGTGGGTGACCCAGTTGCTCCAGAACACCATGGCGCCGTACTACATCTACTCCATCAAGAAAGCGGACCGCCTTCAGGGCGCCCTTACGCAGGTCGAGTTCATGCAGCAGCATCTCGTTCCCATGCTGATCGCAAGGGATTCGCACGAACTGCGCCTTGCCCACGAAACCAGAAGCATGGTGCTCAGTGCGGAGATGCGGCTTCGGTCCGCCCTGTTCAGAACCGAAAGCCGGGGCAACCACTACCGGGAGGACTTTCCGCGCCGGGACGACAAGAACTGGCTGGCGTGGACAAAGATCCGGCCGGAGCAGGATAAAATGACCCTTGTGAAAGTACCGATACCGGAGAAATGGTGGCCGGATAAAACCATTCCTTACGAAAAGCGATATCCATATCGCTACCCGGGCGAAAACGGGATTGCCGGTTGAATGCTACGAGAGCAAACGATCTGAAAGAAGGAGATTACCATCATGGCCATCGAAAAGATTGATTCCGAACGGTGCGTTGGCTGCGGGCAATGCATTGAAGTTTGTTACGCGGATGTCCTTCGAATGGATGAGGGCAGTGGGCAGGCAGATGTCGCCTATCCCCAGGATTGCGCAATGTGCTGCTGGTGTCTTGCCTTGTGCCCGGAAAATGCCATCGTCATGGCACCCGAAAAAACCTCCCCGATTTTTACCAGCTGGGGGTAGCGGGGGACGCTTGGTCGGCCGTGACCGCGGCGGACTGCCTTTCCGGTCGCGGCCGACGTTCTTTTCAGTGTCCGTTAAAACCGATTTTTTCGAACATATCTTTTGTGGTTTTTACAATCCCCTCTGCGATGCTGCCCGGTTTAACGAGGGAACTGTTCCCTCCGGAAGGCCCCTTTTCGGCAGATTCCATAAGGGCGCGGTCATCAAAAATGTAGGTGACCGTGGAGAGTTCGCTTGAATCCTCACCGAACACCACAGTTTCCATATTCAGCGGCGCAACCTCTCGGATTTTCAGCTTGTAAGAATTATACAGCTTGCCGCCGACGCCGACGAACGCCAGATTCCCGAGCCGGGTGAGATGCATGCGGATTCGATACGGAAGCGCCTGCTCCGAAAGGCCCTGCTTGATGGCTTCGGCGGTTCTTTTATCCGCTTTTTTCCGCATATCGGCAGACATCGTGACGGCACCGCCCATATAGCTGATGGATCCGTCTTTATTTTCCACCATGGGATACGTCGGGACATCCACGAATTCAACCGTGCCTGAGATGATGGCGCCGGGTTCGTCCTTGCATTCAATGCGGGACAAAATGAGAAGTGCGTCTTCAAATTGACGCAGTGAAAGAATCCGCATGCGACGAAAGTCTTCATTTTGTGCAGTCTCGGGTGCTGCAAACGCCGGCGCAGGAATGTGCACGGGAACATTCCAATAGTCCGAGCGAGCCATCAGATCGCCGTGTGCGGAAAGGGACCAGATCGCGATGCTGCCTTTGAAATGATCCTCCATAAGATGGCTGATACAGCCTTCCATGTCGGCGGTGACGACGGTACTAGATTTCACGCAGTTGTTGTGTGAAGAGTAATTCAAAAGGAACGCAATGGGGTTTCCCTCCAGATCCTCTACCCTCATTATAAACAGCGTCCTGTCAATCGGCATGATCGAAGGATAGTTCATTTCCCTGTGTTCATTGATAAAGCTCTCTCCGGAACCATATCCTATTCTTGCCGGCCGCATGGTGCTGATAGCTTCGTCCAGAGCGTCATACACGCCTTTCAGGACAATATTTTCATACGCGACGGTTGCTTTGTGATATTCGGGCTCTTCACGTTGCTGGTTGTGCCCCGGTTCCGCAAGTCTTATTCCGGTAACCGGTACCTCATGGCTGTGGTTTCCCAGAAGGAAAATATTTTCCTCCGGAATGCCGTACTTCTCATGAATTTTCTTCAGTGTTTCCGTCGGGAACGGGGCTTGATCCATTTCATAGTCAATGAACAGCAACGTGGTTTTTCCATTGCCGATGGCGATGACCCGCACATACAATCCACCGACAATTTCCTCAAAGTGGGTGCCCGGCATGACGCCGAAAAGTTTTGGCAACAGGTCTTTCGGAGGATCGACATTTCTTTTTGCAGCACCGCAGTATAGATGTCCGGAGGTATCGGTTACGCCGCTGCCCTCACTGCCGACGGCACCGCATACCGCAGGCAAAAGAATCAGGACGGCCGCAAGCAGATAAAGGAAAATACGTTTCATCTTCATCAGTTTATCCTTTCGAACATGCTCATCCAAGCAGATTGACAGCTTCCCGCATGGCGCTGCCGATTTTGACCCCGTTGGGGCAGACACGTTCGGCAGCCGAATAATCGTTTTGTGCCAGAGTGCTTCGGACGCTCTCCGGGAGGGCCCGGAAAAGCTGCTTGGCCTGATCCCGCTGGCCGTAGCTGTTGTAATACATCATATAGCGGAGGACGTCGGGTATCCGGCTCTCGGAAGACAGGACGGACTCACACCGCCTGCAGGCCTGACAATAGAAATGGCAGGTGCTCGCCGCCAGACGGGAGAGCACGCGGCGGTCCTCGGCCGAAAGGGCTTTGCTGTCTTTCGCGGCGGCCAGGTTGTCCTTCAGGATGGTCAGGTTGGTGATGTGGGAAAGTGTGGCGGTCACCCGTTGATCTTCCCAGATGATTTTCATCTTGGCCTGGTGGACGGTGTCCCCTTTATCCATGAAATGCTGCATGGCGGAAAGGTCTTCGGTCTCAGTGGTAGCCTTGCCCGATCCCTGCGCCCCTTTCGTCGTAACCATGACCGGATCTCCGCTGAAACGCTCCGCCTGTGATTTTATGGCAATGAATCCCACACCGGCCTTGGCAATGGCTGCCATGCCTTTCTTGATATCGTCGTTGTTCATGGTCCGGTAGTTGTAGGTCATCTCAACGGCGTCGATCCAGTCGGCATGGGCTGCGGCCGCCATCATCAGGGGGCCGAGGTACTGGTGCGCGCCGAAGCCGAAGAATTTTATTTTTCCGTCCCTTTTTTGTTTCTCGCTCCAGGCCTTTACTTCCGGGGTCAGGACTTTTGGATCCTCCACCTTATGCATCAGCATCAGGTCGATATAATCGGTCTGGAATCGTTCCAGGGATTGATCCAGAAGGACCGACATTTCCTTGGGAGAAAAGGTGTTGGATGCCTTGGTAATCAGAAAGACGTTTTTTCGGTCTTCCGGATATTTATTGAAGTATTGCCCGATACCGATTTCGCACTTCCCGTTTTCATAATGGCTGGCGGCATCCCAGAGGGTGATGCCCATTTTATACGCCATTCGGAGCAGCCCCTGATTCGTTGTCCAGTCGATTCCGCCCAGGCCGATGACGGGGATGGAAACACCGGTCCTCCCGAGGAGACGCCTGGGAACACTTTGTTGGGTGACGGACTCCTTCCCTTCGGCGGCTTCCGAGGCAGCAGATATTCCGGGGGAAAGTACCAGCGTTGCGCCGCCTGCGGCAGCGGTTTTCATGAATGTCCTTCTGTCCATTTGCGTCTTTTTTGTTTCCATTGACGAGCCCTCCTTTTGGTATCAGATCCTTGAAGCGGTGCTGAACGCGGACCGGATGGCCTCTTGAAGATCCCCGGCCGCTCGGCAGTCTCCCACCATGTAAAACCGATCACCGGCTTCATGAAACGTGAAGGCCAGGTCGTTTTTGGCTTTCATCCCCACGGCCAGGACCACGCTGCCGGCTTTGATGGACTGCTGCTTGCCGTCCGCATCGATGTAGGTGACGCCATCTTCGGTGATCCCGTTGCAGTGGGCCTGCATGACCGCTTTGAAGTTCGGAAGCTTCTCCCAGGCTTCTTCAAGTTGAGGATAGAAGTGAACCTGAACAGCGTCCCGGGCCAGTATCCGTGATTTTTCCAGGACCGTTACCTGATGTCCTTTCTGCGCCAGGTGTATTCCGGTCTCCGTTCCCGTATCTCCACCGCCGACAATCACCACGTTTTTCGAAAGGCTGCTCTCGTTGCCGTAAACATCGACGGCGGAGACAACATGTTTGCCCTTTGCGCCGGGAATATCCGGGACAACCGGATCAGCACCGATCGCAACAATAACGGCATCAAAGCCTTCTTTCCGGATCATGGCGGGATCCGCTTCGGTGTTCAGACGCACCTTCACGCCCGCTTTTTCGACTTGGCGGACGAGGTAGTTTTTATAGTCCCGGTGTGTCCATTTGAAGGAAACGGTTTCAATTTTTTTAAAGATTCCGCCCAGGCTGCCGGTTTTTTCATACAATGTGACCGCGTGCCCTCTTTGGGCGGAGACCAGAGCCGCTTTCATACCGGCCGGCCCACCGCCGATCACCGCGACCTTTTTCTTCTCCGTGGGCGGCGCTATCATCTGATCGATCTTGTGCTCCAGTCCCCAGACGGGATTCACCGCGCAGGTGCTGTTCCAGGGTTTGAAGTTGTTGCCGCCGTGGCAGGTGTTGCAGCGAAGACAAGGCACCACGTCCTCATTTCTCCCCTCGAAAGCCAGACGTCCGAGATCGGGCGTGGTGATAAACCCCCTGGAAATGCCGACGGCATCCGTTTTGCCGGAAGAAATGGCATCCTCGGCCCAATCCAGATTCGTGAAACCACCGTCACAGACGAGCGGCATTTTCACTCCCAGCTTTTTCATTCTTTCCGTGATGTAGAGAAACGGTGTGTGCTCCGGGTTGAAATTGGTCGGATGGGACTGGTCCACGGGGTCCCCCTTGACATCCAGCAGATCGATATGCCCCGTAAACAACTTGGCAAATTCCACAGCGTCATCCACCGTATAACCTCCCTTGGGCTCGCAGCCGCTCATGGAGGCCATGATGAAATAATCCTGGCCGCATCTTTTTTTAATGGCATCGGCCAGTTCGATGGTGAAACGGGCCCGGTTCTCCAGGCTGCCGCCGTATTTATCCTTCCTGTGGTTGGTCAGGGGAGACATCAGTCTGGCCGTCAGGGGCGCCCGGTAGCCGCAGTGGAGGAACAGCCCGTCAAACCCGCACTCCTTGCTCAGGGCGGCCTTCAGTGCAACCTCCTCGATGATCTTCTGAAGCATTTCCTCGGTGATTTCCTTGTTGTCTGCAGGCGGTCCGCCGTTAAGGGCAGCGCTGCCGCCGAAAAGGAAGCTGGAGGGAATGCCGCCCTTGGCGTTCCCGACCGTCGAGACCGGCGCATCGAGGGGGGGGCCGCCGGTGGCATCGTAGCCGGCGGGTGCGTTGACCTTCGGTTTCCAGATACACAGGGCGTCATAGAAATGAACGGCCTCCGTCAGTTGGGAAAACTTGTTCTGGCATCCTGCATTGGCCAGGTCCCAGGTGGTAAAATGGAAGCCCAGCCCGCCGTGATCCGGGTTCACCAGGTTTGGGTTGATCGATTTGATCTTGATGACATCTTCCTCGGATGTGACATGGACATCGATGGGCTGCGATAAGACAATGAGCGAGGCGCCTGCCCGGGCTTTATTGGCATAGTAATAGGTGATGGCTTCATGGGGACAGAGTTCCGGGCCCGGGAGCAGGTGGGGAGAGCTTGCGGTGCCGATCATCCGGTTTTTTAGAACGTGATTGCCGATTTTCATCGGAGATAAGAGATGCGGGTATTTTTTCCCGGGCTTTATCGTATTTGGGATGGTTGTTCTGGTGTCTTGCTCTGTGGGCGGCGCGTCGTTCGTCTTCCCCAATGCGCGGCTGCCCAGCAGGCCGGTTGCCGCGACGGCCAGAGCGGCGCTGCCGGTGCCCGACAGGAATGTTCTACGGGACAGTTTGCCCTGCTTCTCTGTTGCGTTCAGCTGCTGATCGTTCTTGACTTCCTTCTTCATTTTCGTCTCCTTAACAGAAGCTGCTTTTCGTGAGGCTTGAATTGACAAGAACTTGCTTTTTCGCGACTTGATGGCTTGATATGCCTCCAAGTTATTCCATGGAGCCAATTTCAAACCGGCTCCTTAATTTCAGTTTCATCGAAGAGCCGGCCTTAGCCCCCGACGAGGGGGATCTCACAGGGGGTTGACGGAGATCGCGGGGGCTAAGGCCAGACAGAACAGGATTAGATCCTCGAAGCAGTGGCGAATGCGCTTCGAATGGCTCTTCGCACATCCTCGGCCACTTCGCAGTCTCCGATCATATAAAACTCATCGCCCGTCTCTTCAAACGTCAGGGCCAGGTCTGCCTGATGC
>JBECKW010000219.1:0-3565 GCA_040235505.1 Desulfobacterales bacterium | reverse complement strand
AGCCTGGACGGCGTATATCTGCCAAAATCCTATGACGCCTATAAAATTTTTTTCGATCTCCAACGGGTCGAGGTATTGAAGGGGCCCCAGGGAACGCTCTATGGCCGCAATGCCACGGCGGGCGCTTTGAACATCATTACAGTCCAGCCGAAATTTGATTTCGGCGGCTTTGCCCAGGTGGAAGCGGGAAATTACAGCCTATATAGTTTTACCGGCGCTCTCAATGTTCCATTGAGCGATATCGTTGCCGCTCGTCTGTCCACACAGGTTACCGATCGCGACGGGTATCTCACGGATGGCCTAAATGATGACAAGAGCCAGTCAGTGCGCCTGCAGGTGTTATATCAACCCAACGAGAAAACTTCGCTATCGGTCCTCGGCAGCTATTCTCATTTAGGGGGCAGGGGAAGTAATTCGGTCATCGCCGAGCGGTTCGGCTCGACGCCTTCCATCACTTCGGTCCCCAATCCGAGCGACCCCTGGGCCGGGACGACGGATCCGGCTTCCTTGGCACGCATAGCGGCAACGAACCCGACCAGTGCAGCATTGGCGTCGGCATGGTTTCCTGTTCACCCTAACTTCCACGATGTAGATATCTATGTGGCGGCGGCGACCCTTGAACACCGCATGGATTGGGGCAGTATCACGGTCATTCCGAGCCTGGTCAGTTCCAGGCTTGAAGATCAAAACGGCAATGTTTCGGTGGGCCACCCGACTGACGATGACGATCAGTATGCGTTGGAAGCACGCGTGGCCGGCCCCGACGCGGCCAGAATTAAATGGGTGTTTGGCGGTTTTGCGTCCCAGGAAAATCAATCCCATACCGATCAGCGGTTAATCCCGATCCCCGTCGGTGCTTTTAATGCGGGAGACAATATACGCCAACGCGACGCCAGTACCTGGGCGATTTTCGGTGAAGCCGACAGCTACCTGACAAATTCACTGCAGCTTATCACCGGGATGCGGTTTACCGATGTAAAGAAGAACCTGCGCGGTTACGCATTTAACTATGGCTTTGCGCCCGGCGAGGACGCCTTTGGCACCTTTCCGTTTAGCGGCTCGACCTGGCCTGGCCCGGATTACCCGGGGGCAGTGATATTGGACGGTGATAAGGAAAACAGTCAGCTTACGTATCGTGTCGGTCTGCAATACGATCTCACCGAAGATTCGATGCTCTATGCCACGGTGGCAAGCGGTTTCAAATCGGGCGGTTTTTTTAACTCCCCGGTCCAATCCGACAACAGTTACAAGCCGGAAAAATTGACCGCCTACACCGTTGGATCGAAGAATCGCTTCTTTAACAGCCGTTGGCAGGTCAACGCAGAGGGCTTCTATTGGGACTATACGGATAAACAGGAAACATTTCTGGGTTGGGTTGCTGCTCTCGGGACATCGATTCTGCAGACACGAAATGCCGGTAAGGTTAAGCTATACGGCGTCGATCTTTCCGTTTCAGGGCTGATTACCAGTGAGGATCTTATCCAGCTGCAGGCGGAATACCTGCATAGCAAGTACGATCAATTCAGTTATTTTCTGAAAGGGACAAACAATGTGACGTATGGTGCATGCATCTTAACCACCACAACGCAAGACGGTGTGGAAGGCCAGGTCAATGATTGCTCCGGGAATCCCCTGGTGCGGGCGCCGGAGTTCTCGGGTCGTTTGGAATTTACCCATACCCAGCCGATGGCTGAGAAGGGAACCCTCATCTTCAATGCCGCGTTGAACTACTCCGACAGCTACTTTGCTGCATCTGATTTCTCGCCACTTGAGCATCAACCCGCTTACGAGACCTATGACGCCTATTTGACATGGCAATCTCCAAGCACGAATTGGTCTTTGACGGGATGGGGTAAAAACCTCTCGAATGAGAATTACTATACCGGCGGGCCGGGTCAAACGCCTGCCCTCCTGGACGTGTTTAATGCGGAAATTGCGCCACCACGGACCTTTGGTGTCCGGGTGCGCTACAAATTCTAAGCGGATAGCCCGAATCCGCAATTAAGGGCAAGGGGCGGGCGAATCCCGCCCCTTCATTTTTCAATACTGAGGAGAAGGCAAGATGAAGCTGGCAGGAAGGAACAAAAGGTCTGACTGTCTCGTGAAGGCGGCTGCCGTCGGATCGGCGCTCGCATTGACAGCCGGTATGGCGCCGTCGGTTTTCGCCGGGCAAACGCAGGCGTATGGTGGCGCAAACGCGGCAAGTTCCATCCGGTACGCAAACGGCGAGCGAAAACCCAATATCGTCTATATCGTCCTGGATGACATCGGCTATTCGGACCTCGGCTGCTACGGATCGGAAATCAAGACGCCCAATATCGACAAGCTTGCGAAAGCCGGGCTGCGGTACATCAACTTCAATGCCTGCCCCGTGTCCTCACCGACCCGAGCCTCGCTTCTGACCGGCCGGGAGAACAATTCCGTGGGCATGGGAAGCGTTGCCGATCTTTCTTTGGGGCCGGACCGGCCCAACCTGCAGGGCAGCGTCACCCCCAGGGCCGGAACCATCGCGGAGATGTTGAAGGAAGACGGGTACGCCACCTTCGGCGTCGGAAAATGGCATCTGGCACCTCTCTATACCATTACACCCTCGGGACCATTCGACTACTGGCCGCTTTCCAAGGGCTTCGAGCGCTATTATGGATTTTTGGAAGGCGAAACCGACCAGTACTATCCCCAGCTGCTAAACGGCAATGAACTGGCTCCGGTGCCGAATACAAAAGAGTATACGCTGAACGACGATTTGCTGGCACATGCAAAGGGGTACATTACCGACCAGGTATCGATCTATCCGGACAGGCCTTTTTTCCTCTATTACGCCTTCGGAACTGACCACACGCCCCAGCAGGTCCCTGAAAAATATATCGACATGTACAACGGCGTCTATGACACAGGGTGGGACAACATCCGGGAGGCGAGGTTCGAGCGTGAGAAGGCGTTTTCCGTCATTCCCCAAAACACCGTCCTGACGAAGGACCCGACAGTGAAGCCCTGGGACAGTCTGTCCGCAGACCAAAAGAAGCTCTATATCCGGTTCATGCAGTGCTATGCCGGGTTTCTGACCCAGGCGGACGAGGAGGTCGGCAGGCTCCTGAGCTACCTCAAGGAAGTCGGCCAGTATGAGAACACCCTGATCGTCCTGATCGGCGATAACGGGGCGACCAGTTCCGGCGGACCGGACGGCACCGACTGCTTTATCAGTGCGATATCCGGGAGGCAGCCTACGGTAAAGGAGCTGATGCCCAAATATGGTCTGATCGGCGGCCCCGACATGCAGGCTTTGTATCCGAAGGGCTGGGCGCTTGCCAGCAACACGCCCTTCAACAAATACAAGGGAAGCGTGTACGCCGGTGCGCTCCGAAACCCGCTGATCATCTCATGGCCCGGGAAGATCAAGGAGGGGGGAAGCATCCGAGCCCAGTACGTTCACGTGACCGATATCACCCCCACCGTACTCGATGTGCTGAAGCTGAAGGCTCCCGGATTGCTCAAAGGGGTTCCCCAGATGCCCATGTACGGCACCAGTGTCGCGAGCTCCTTCGACAATCCCCGGGCGCCCGAGGTG
>JBECKW010000216.1:0-19395 GCA_040235505.1 Desulfobacterales bacterium | reverse complement strand
CGTTCATTCTGAGCCAGGATCAAACTCTCCAGTTAAATCCTGTAAAAGCTCAGGCGTCCGAAAACACCCTCGCTTACTTTTTGACAGAGTCTCGCTTGGTCACTATTTAGTTTTCAAAGATCGAACTAAAAAGTCTTCCGCATCACGCGAAAGACTTGGGCGTTTTACAGGTCATTTCAGAATATGTCAACAGCTATTTTTAAAAAAATAGAAAAAATGCAACCCGCCTCTAAAAATACCCGAGTTCTCTGGAAAGAAGCCTGGCGGCTTCCTTTAATGCTTCCCCGATGACCGCTTCTTTTTCCTTGGAAAAGCGCTGGCTGGGCACGGGGATGCCGAGGGACGCCACAACCCGTCGCATGTTGTTGAATACGGGAACGGCCATGGAGGTAATTCCTTCATAATTTTCTTCCCTGGAATAGGCAATGGCCCCCTTCCGAATCGCCTCCAGTTCCTGGCGCAGCACCTCCCTATCGGTAATGGTATGTGGTGTAATCGAGACAAGGTCAACAGAAGACAGGTATCGTTCAATTTCTTCCCTGCTGTAAAATGCAAGAATGGCTTTTCCGTGAGCGGACGCGTAGATCGGGTTCTGATCCCCAATCTTGAAATCCCACTTCAACGGCTCGAGTGTTTCCTCACGCCAGACAATCATGGTCACCCCTCCCATGATCATGGCAAGGCCGCAGGACTCATTGGTGGTGGCAATCACGTTCCGAATGAATGGCTGGCTGGCTTTGATAATATCAAGGTCCGCCAGGTATCGGCCGGCAAGTACGAGAATTTTATATCCCACGCGATATCGTTTGTCATCCTCGCCAAGGGTCAGGAATTCGCTGCCGACAAGGTCCGAAAGCAGAAGCGATAGACTTCCTTTGGGAATGTTCAACGCTTTTGCAATATCCAGATGTTTCAACCCATCCTTGGAACGCCCCACAAGCTCAAGGATCTGCATCACTCTTGTTGCAGATTTGACCATCGTTACCTCCGAACCCCAGAATTATTTGAAAAAGCCTTAAATGTTCGCACTTTATATAATTGGTGCGTATCATGATGTCAAACCCGGATTTTTATTGTTGACAGACCCATATAATTTATATATATAAACATTATTTACATATATAAACTTTATGCGTGCAGATTGATCTGCACCCCGAAATACAACGGAGTAAAAAGAAATGGCACAGAACATTCAATCCAAATCCTATCACAGATGGCTCATTGTGGTCGTGGCATTTTACGGATGCTGTCTTCATGCAGGATGCCTCATTTATGCGTTCAGCCTGTTTATCAAACCACTTCAATCTCAATTCGGGTGGGACCGCGCCACCATCGCCATTGCTTTCACCCTTCAGTTTCTTTGTCTGGGGCTGATTTCCCCTTTTGTCGGGAAAGCTGTAGACAGACTCGGGGCCCGAAACGTCATCACCCTTGGGTCGATCATCGTCGCCCTTGGATTCTTGACGCTCCCTTTTATCAAAACCCCCCTTCAGTTTTACCTTATCAATATTCTGATCGGGCTCGCCGCGGCTGCCATCGGCCCGGTGCCTTGCAGCAGCGCGGTTTCATCGGTATTTTCTGAAAAAAGAGGGCTTGCCATTGGTCTTATGTCCACCGGTATCGGAGTCGGCGGATTTATTTTCTCTCCGTTAATCGGTGGCGTTCTGATTCCCAGGTTCGGATGGCATGGCGGCTATGTCGGTATCGCCGTTGCACACCTTCTAATGGTCCCGCTTGCAATGACCATTTTGAAAAAGCAGCCAAAAACCGCCCCGACTCATTCAGTTGCCGCTTCAACTGAAAACAACCACAGAAACGAGCTTATCACCGCTCCTTTTATACTTATTTCCATTGCCTTTTTCCTGTTTCTTTTCAGCCTCGTCGGAACACTTCAGAGCCAGGCGCCCCATCTGCAGGACATAGGTTTCCCCCTGTTTACGGCATCCGCAGCGCTGGGAGCGTTGGGTTTGGTCAGTGCGGCTGCAAAATTTTTCTTTGGCTGGCTGTGTGATAAAATTCATCCCAAAACCGCTTTTATCATTTCGTCCATATTCTTGATCACCGGCATTTCTTTGCTTTGGCTAATCAAACCGAGCTCCCCGTCTATACTGCTCTGGTCATATGCCATCATCTTTGGTATCGGTATCGGGTCCTGGTTGCCCATCATGTCCATGATGGTCAGTACAACCTTCGGAATGTCCTCCTACGGGCTCATCTTTGGCGGCGTTGCCCTGGTTGAATCCATCGGGCAGGCCATCGGACCGCTGACGGCCGGATTTCTGTATGATGTTACCAGCAGCTATCACTCATCTTTCCTGCTGTTTATCGCCGCTGCCGTTCTATCGATCCCGGCTGTTCTTGGTGTTCGGAAATTGGCTCCAACAAAAGAATCTTCCGTATTTTTAAATAAAAAGGGATCTGAATTTGAAGCACCGACTTTCAGCGAAGCTGCCTGAACAGCTTTATTTTTTTGAATAAAAACAGCCCCGGGCCATATTCCCGGGGCTTCATTTCCCACTCTGCGGTTTTTCCGGCATTCACAATCCGCTGTAACTTGAGCCCCTTCTTAACGTTTTTATCATATAAGACCGGCCGATGGATACATCGCCAGCTAAATAAGGCGGGCATATCTCCCGGCCATTTGATATTTTAATGATTTTGACATATCTTTTTATTGAATTACAATAGTGTGAGGTGCCTCTCAAAAGAGGCTTTAAACAAATGGCATCAGAACTAGGAGGCCTTATGAAAAAACTAATGATAACTTTTCTGATTCCAGCGGTTTTTCTCTGCATCCTTTCAGTTTCCGATTCAGTCTTTGCCCAATCAAAATCCCAGCAATACCTCGGCAAACCGGAAATGTGCGTGGATGTCTCCAGAATTAAAGAAACCCGCATCATTGATGACCAGACCATTCTATTTATTATGAAGGGGGGGCAACGATATTTGAATCGACTTCCGGTCAAATGTCCTGGATTGATGCTTTCCAATGGCTTCGGCTATGCCACCTCCATTGACAAACTCTGCATGCAGGACAGTATCAAGGTCCTCAGCAAAGGATCGGCCATCGGATCCACCTGTCCACTTGGCGAGTTTGTGCCCTTCAAAGCGGATATGAGTGACAGCGCTGCAGAAAAACTATTAAAGGGCGGTCTTCTTAACGAACTCGTGTCGGAAGGAGCTTTCAAAGAAATCGGGTCTTCGAAAAAATAGCGGGCTTTTGGTATTTTTAAATCCGGTACTACTCCAAGCCCCTCCTGCCCCAAAAAAAAGGCATGGTCCTGAAAAAATGAGGACCATGCCTTTTTTATTGCTGAGTGAAAATTTAATTAAATTTCACGGCCAATCTTTGCACCGGCGGCAATGGCATCAAATATTAATCCGGGCTCATCGCTGTCGCCAATATTATAAAACTCCTTGGCTTTCCCTTTAAACTTGTTAACAAGATCTGTATTCGGTTTCAGCGGCAGCGCGGTAATGATGGTGTCCGCCTTGATCGTCTGGCGGGTGCCGTCATTTTTCGTAATGACCAGGCCTTCGCTGTTGACTTCATTATATTTGACCTCGGGGATAATCTCCACTCCCTGATCTTCCAGCCAGTACAGGAGGAACGGCTTCAGAAAAACATCGATCAGGCCGTCGCCGATCTGCTCCTTGGGACCGCTGTCCACAACGGTGACCTTTCGACCACGATGCACCAGAAATTCCGCCGTCTGGCACCCATGCAGCCGGTCACCCATGATAACAACATTTTTCCCGACCCCCGGGAGAAACATCTTGGACACCTTGTTCATGAATGCAGGAGAGAAGAATTTCAACCAGAATTTCATCGTACCATGAAGTTTCTCGCCGGTCTGGACCTTGCTGCTGTTTATGCCCGGAATCGCCGGAATCTCGTGGGTACCGCCTGCGGCGAGAACGATAACATCCGGTTTTTCCCTGTCAATGACGGCGGACGTCACTTCAGTTCCCGTATATACCGCCACGCCGGTTTTGGTCATCTGTTTTCTGAGATATTCGGTGAAGCCCACGATGTCTTCCCGCTCAAGCCCCTTCACCACCGCAGCCACCGGCATGGAGCCGCCGAGCTTCTTCTGTTTTTCATACAGAACCACCTTGTGGCCTCGCTTGGCAGCAGTTCGGGCCGCTTCCATGCCGGACGGCCCGCCGCCGATGACCAGCACCTTTTTCTTGGTATCCGCCGGCTTGATTTCATATTCCCGCTCTTTACCCAGGGTCGGGTTGACCCGACAGGCCACCGGCTGGAAATGCTCGCCGAGGTTGAAGCAGGTCATACAGGAGGTACACGGGGTGATATCGTCCAGTTGGCCTGAGAGAATCTTTTTCGGTGCCGATGGATCCGCCAGAAGCCGACGGTTCATGCTGATGATATCGGCCTGACCGTTACGAATGGCTTCTTCACCATTATTCCAGTCCATTTTACCGCAGACGATAACCGGAACCTTCACCGCCTTCTTGATGGCCGCGGCTATCTTAATATTGGCTCCCCGCCCCCAATCGTCCACGATATTGGGATCGAGATGGGCCGGATGGTCCGGATAAAAATAGCAGTCCGGAAAATGGGTGCTGCTCCTTCTTTTCCAATTGTCGGTGTGGGTATAGAATTCCGACCGCACCTCGATGGCGTCGGCGCCCGCCGCCTCATAAATCTTTGCAAACTGGATGGTCTCCTCCAGGGTCAGACCGTTTTTCAGGTCCGGCTCCATGCCGTTCATCAGCAGGATAAGTGGCCAGTCCTTTCCGTTTCGGCGTTTGATTTCCTGGATGACCATGACAGTCGGCTTTGCACGGTTTTCGATGGATCCTCCGAATTCGTCCTCCCGAAAATTCCACGCCCGAGACATAAAACTGTCGAGAAGGTGGTTGCAGGCGGCGTTCAGCTCGGTGCCCTGAAGCCCGGCTTTTTTCATTCTTTCGGCGCAGGTCCCGAATAGATCGACAACATCCTCAATCTCCTGTTTCGTGATTTCGTGAGCCTCCTCAAATCCGGGCCGGGGAGACTGCTCTCTCGGAATGTACGAGGCGGAAGGTCCTGCTGGTGGCATGGGGTCTGCAAACAGAGGGCTCATGCCTCCGAGATGAAACAGTTGATGGAAAGCGAGACAATCGTGTTTTTTGATGGCATCGGCCCATTTGGTCCAGCCGGGAATAAATTCGTCGCCGGTGATGCGAAACCCCGGCATGGGACCCATCTGCATGGGACCGCAGGCCGAAACGGCAAGGGCAAGTCCGCCCTTGGCAAGCGCCTCAAAATAAGCAATGTATTTATCGTTCATAGCGCCGTCATCATCCCAGAAAAATCCTGTGCCGTTTTTCATCAAGCGGTTTTTCAATTGCACACTGCCCAGTTGTATGGGCTTTGCTAAATTTTCATACGTTGTTGGCATATTCGTCTCCTTTTGCAAAATGCAAGATTATTTCTATCATTTCGGTGCAATAATACAACATTTCGCTTGCTTTTCAATAACTAATTACGCAATCTTACTGACACTTTACGAAAAATAGTGCCCGCCGAAGCAAGCGCAAATCGATCTTGGCAATGTTTAATGGGCTTCAAACCGCGTTTGCTTTATGCCTTGACAACTATTAATCGATTCATTTAATATTTCAGATATTTTCCGTATTGCCTGGGGATTTTAAAATGTCTGAAATTTCGTTTTCCTTTGTCTATCGCATTTTAAACTATACCAATAGCAAAGGAATTGATTCAGATACCTTGCTCTCCAATGCCGGGGTTGATCCTTCCGCTTTTACACGCTCAGACAACAAAATATCAGTTTCTTTGTATTTTTCGGTTCTTGGAGAGGCCATCCGTCAAACCCGAGATCCGTTTTTCGGTCTTCATATGGGTGAATTTTTCGAATGGCGGGATCTGCAAAACCTCGGGTACATTATGAATCTCGGCTATATTATGGCACGATGCAGGGATCTCGGGCAGGCGATGAAAAAAGCCAGCGATTATCTTTCCTTTATCGGGGGCCCATTTGATTCCGATATGCTTTCAGCCGGTGATCAAACGGAAGTTGTATTCATTCCAAAGCACCCGGAACAACCGCTCATCGCCCATTGCATTGATGAAGCCCTTTCCAGTTTCGTTAAAATTGTCAGAAGTATCACACAGAAGGCAATCCGTCTTAGAGAAATCCGAATCCCCCATGATACTCCGGAATATATAGGAGAATACAAACGAATTTTTTCTTGCCCGATATTATTCAATCAAACGACAACCGCGCTCGTCTTCAATTCCCGGGATTTATCGACTCCCATCTCTTCCGAAAAAATTCCCCGCTTGAGGCCCCAACCCCCTTCACCGGAAATTTTTTATGAGAATATTGACGAAATAAAAGAATATTCAAAAAAAATCAGCATTCTTCTCTATGAGCATCTGCAGAAGGGTTCCCCCTGCATCAAACAGGTAGCCAAAGACCTGGGCATGAGTGTTCGTTGTCTCCAGATGAAATTAAGCAGGGAAGGAGAAACATTCAGCCAAATTGTCAAAACCGTACGGAAGGAACTTGCGAAATCCTACTTGGTCGAAAAGGATTATTCCATAGATGAAATTACATACCTGCTTGGCTTTTCAGACCCAAGTGTGTTTCACCGGGCATTCAAAAGCTGGACGGGTCTAACGCCGGGGCAATATCGCAATGCCTCATAGTCCTCAATGCCAGATCCCGATACTGAAGCTGTTCACCAGAACGATTCCAAGACAAATGCCCACAAAAAAAATAAAGTGATGGTAGGGCGTTTCTATATCACTATTTTTTTTGAAAATATATGCGGCGCCGGCAATCAGGCTGAACAGCCAGGCGCATCCCGAGATAACCCGTGTGGGGTGTATTGGAACCGCCCAATAAATCACCAAAGCCGGTGTCAGCCATCCCAGTGAAAAAATGCTGAAAATAACCCAAAGAATGGTTTTAATTCGGTCAATCGTCATCTTGGACTTCGCTGGAGGAGGGGAGAGCTCTTCGAACGGCTTTTTCGAAACGATAAGTTTATACCGATGTGTTTCAGCACGCATCCCTCCAAGGGCAATAAAAAAAACAATCCCATAAAACAGACTGGAAAAAATAATCAGTTCCTGTTCCGGCAGCCTGAACTTGTCGATAATAAAAAGCAGAGCGCTTATACCAAAGCAGACAATCACCGATACCGAAACACCGATGCCGAATCCAAGGCATACCCATGGGATACGTTTATATTTTTTCTGGTTTGTCTGCATTGTTTAATAACGAAACCGGGCATTTCAATTCATAATAACCATTCTGATGCCATGAATCGAAATGCCCGTTAAATATGTTCAGCTAATTTTTAAACGCCAGAAAAATTTCTGGATGCAAAGTACCCCTCTAACTTTATTCGTTCTTTGCTTTATCCAGATCGGCAAGCATATCAAGTGCGTCTTTGGAATTAAGCCGGATAGTATCATCCTTGGCGGATGAAGCATTGTCAAAAGCATCCTCCGCAATCTTCCACTCTTTCATATCCCAGGCAACCATGCCCTTCATGAAGTAGGCACTGTATGCTTTTTTGTCCATGGCGATACAATCATCCAAGGCCGCCATCGCTTCTTTGTTCCGCCGGGCGTTATACAGAATGGTGGCCTTTTTGAGTTTCAGGTCGTAGGTCGGAGTTTTAGCGATAACTGAATCCAGGTAGGCCACCGCCTTATCCACCCTGAGTGCCCTGGCATACGCATCGGCAACCGCAAGTTCTTGTTTTTCCACGGAGCTGTCTTTTTCCTTTGCCAGCAGATCCATGCCCATTTGAATGCTCTTGGCGGACCTGAGGGGCAATCCAAGGTAATTGTAAAGATCAATCAGTGTCCGCCATTCGGTTTTATCGGTGGGCTTCTCTACCCTGGCTCCGATTTCATAGCAGGCGGTTGCAGCTTTGAGGTCCTCCTTTTGGTACCGGGCGTTGGCCCAAAGCTTCCAGTACTTTTTCTCCATCGGGTAGTGATCCAATGCGAGTTTAATGTACTTTTCCGATTCCGCGGAATCCTCCATGGCCTCACAGATGTATATGAGGCTGTCAAACCAAGCGGGTTTCAGCTGATCCTTAGTTGCCAGACCGATCATTTTCACGTACACCCGTTTGGCTTCTTTAAAATTATTGGCGGAATAATAAGCCCCACCCGCGTACTCTAAGTATTTAATATCATGGGCCTGGTTTTGTTCGTAATACTTCTCGAACAAAGGTGCCGCTTCCGCGGGTTTATCCGAAGCGAATGACGTCACGGCGTAATCTAAAAGGAGATTGTCATCCTCAGGATATGCCTCGTAACCCGCCTTGTAAATTTTTCGGGCCTCTTCCATGTGCTTGTCGGCCTTATCATCATTATACCAGAATTGCCCGAGCATCTCATATAACATTTGCGGAGGTGTTTCTTCCTGGGCCTGGGGTGTTGCCAGATAATCGATCAATGGCTGCCTTGCCGACGCCAAATCGTCCGGGGCCGTTTGATACCGCCGCTGCGCTTCCAGCAGGGCCTCCTGGGCTTCACGGGTCATCTTTCGGCCCTCGTCCGCTGCGGTTTCTTCCTTTTTGGAATCCTGGTTATTAGACTCCTGAGCATACAGCGAGGTCGAAACTAGACAAAGCGCCATGAATAGGAACAGCATGACAAACAACTTTATATAAGGTCTATTTTTCATGGTCGGTATCTTCTTT
Source organism: Desulfobacterales bacterium (assembly GCA_040235505.1). GTDB lineage: Bacteria > Desulfobacterota > Desulfobacteria > Desulfobacterales > JAFDDL01 > JBECKW01. Next base: position 10,698 of record JBECKW010000216.1, on the reverse strand, counting down.
GAATCATTCCAGAGTAAACGATATGGGAAGCTTCACGATACACATCACCGCCTTCCCGCCCTTCATCGCCGGTTTGAATTTATAGCGTTCCACCGCCTTAAGCGCCGCGTCCTTGAACACATCCATCACCTCAGGCGGATCCGCCTCGACCACTTCAGCCTCCTTGGCAGTTCCATCCACGTCCACCACAAACTTCAGCATTATCTTCCCGGTAATATTATCCCGCTTGGCAAGATAAGGATACTGGGGTGGAAAGGATCTTATAACTCTGGGCCGTTGGTCCACTTCATTCATGTTAAATGCCGACATGAACAGTGAATCGGATACGTTGAAACTCTTGACTTGGCTAATTTTAATGCCGCCTATTCCGGCGCCGGACATGCCGAGCGCGACCTTCGGCGTCACAAATTTCGGCTGGGCTTTCCGGGCCTCCTTAAGCTCTTTCTTGGTTTCCGTCTTCTTCATTTCCTGCTTTTTAGGCTGGTCACGATCCTCAGAGGGCGGTGGAGGGGGTTTCCGTGTACTGATGAGTGTACCCGTAATTGAACTCTTTTCTTTCAAGGTCCTCTGATACTGCGTCAGCATTGGCAGGGCGACAAAAAGCACCACTGTCACGATAATTGCGGATAGCAGACCTATGGGAAGGCCACCATGATGGAGTTTGAAATCATCCATAAATCACTCTTTCGATGCTGCAACCGTTACATTGGTTATACCGGCCTCACGAATCTTTGCCAGCACTTCGATAGGCACGCTGAATTTACTGTTTCTGTCAGCGGTAATTACGACGATCCACTCGGGTTCCTCGCTGCAACCGTTACATTGGTTACACCGGCCTCGCGAATCTTTGCCAGCACCTCGATAGGCACGCTGAATTTGGCGTCTTGATCGGCGCTGATTACGACGCTCCCCCCGGGATCCTCATGATAGAACTTTTCCATCATCGTCCTCACGGACCGAATGTCGACCGCCTTGCCCTCGATGTATATCAACCCATCTGCGGTGACGCCCACGATCATGTTGGTCGTTTGTTTCTTTTTGGCGGTGGTGGCAAAGGGTGTACTGATCGATGGCGCCCCCGACTCTTTCACAAAACTCGCGGTCACCAGGAAAAAAATCAGCAGGATGAAAACCATGTCGATCAAGGGCGACATGTTTAGCTCCACGGACTCTGATTTTCTTTCGGCAAATGATAGCCCTTTCATATTTTATGTCCCTCTTCTGTGGCTGACACTATATCGGCATAAGTTGTTCTGCGGAAAACCACTCGTGTGGATTTCACTCGAAATGAAACCTCATATCACCCGCTTGCCTGGGCGACCACCACGTTGGAAATTCCGACTTGGCGAACCTGGTCGAGGACTTCTATGGAAACTCCCCACAGACTTTGGGCGTCGGACGTAATAATCACATTGCCCATCGGATTATCACTGAACCACCGTTCCAGCCGGGATCTCACCGACCTGATATCGATCATCTGGTTCTCGATATAAATATATCCATCCTTGTCGATCGATATGAACATATTCTTTTGATCTTCCGACGCCGGCTGGTTTGAAGCAATCGGCTGTTTGACCTCAACAGCCCATTCCTTCACAAAACTCGTGGTCACCAGGAAGAAGATCAGCAGAATAAACACCATGTCGATCAGCGGCGACATATTGAGTTCCACTTCATGCCTTTTTCGTCCCGCAACCAATGACATCCTTTTCATATCATGCCCCTCTCCCCGTTATGCCACATCCAGCTTCGACCTGGAAAGTCTCAGGCAAAATCGATGCATCCGCTCCAAAAGTCCGTTTTCCCGGCGGAGGATAAAGGTCGCCAGAAACAGACCGGGGACCGCGATGACAAGTCCTGTCTGGGTGGTAATCAGCGCTTCAGAAATGCCCGAAGCCAAGGCGCGGGCATTTCCGGTTCCAAACTGCGCAATAACGTCAAATGTCTTCACCATACCACTCACGGTTCCCAGCAGTCCGAGCAAGGGAGCGACCGTCGACAGGATTCCAATCGTTTTGGTATATTTGCTGACGAAAAGCTCCATATGCATCCGGTGGCTCTCGATAACATTTTCATCCAGATCCCGGTCGCCGGTTTTTTCCGCTATATATCCGTCTACGATATATTTTTGCCAGGCCGCGGCTGAATAATCCGCTTTTTTCCCGATCTCTTTCTGCAGTTCAGAAAACTTTCGGTCTCCCTTGGTAAAGGAATACATATCAACCGACTTCTTCCCGATCAGAAACCACATCCACAGACAGGTCAGGAGGAGGGGGTACATGACCCACCCCCCCAATTGAACCATTTGAATGGCATTTTTTATTGCTTCGACCACGGATCAGCCCTCCAGGTTGCGCTTTTTCAGCAAGGTCACTGCAAATGCGGTTCCCTTCTCCTGCATGTCTCCCACGATCTTATCCACCTTGCGCTGGAAGAAGTGGTGAACGAACATAATCGGTATCGCAACGATCAAACCGAACTCGGTGGTCAGAAGTGCAACGGAAATACCGCCGGCCATCTGCCCCGGGTTGCTGGTACCCACTTCAGTGATCACCTTGAAGACCTGGATCATACCGGTAACGGTACCGAGAAGTCCCAGCAGGGGAGCCACCGCACCGCACAGGGCCAGAAAGTTCATCCCGCGTTCGAGACTCGGCATCTGTTTCAAAATCGCTTCCTGGAGAGCGTTTTCCAATACTTCCAGACTGCCCCCCTCGCCCGCATGATCGATCACACCATCGATCATCTGGCAGGTGGGGACCCGGCTGTTTTTCTTGCAATACGCGCTGGCTTCCTTGAAGGCTCCCTTTTCGGCGAGGGTTCGGATCTGGTCCATCACCTTCCGGGTTGCTTTGCCCTTGGTGCCCAGAACGATCAAGCGTTCGATCCCCACAAGGAGGGCAAATATCGCCACCAGCAGGATAACGTACATGAAGGTCCCGCCGTTGGCCAGCCATTCGCTGAAGGTCTCACCCTTCGTAAACTCGGTGAACGCAGCACCGGCTCCGGACAGGTCGATGGGCGCTACGTTGGACTTGCCATCGATATAATCTTTGATCTCGCTCCGGACGCTGCTGGAAATATCTCCAGTGATGGCCACCAGTTTCTCACCCGATGAATTGGGAAGCAGAAATCCGACCTTGCCGTTCGCCATGCGGTAGAAAGTGGTAAATTTTCCCACACGAACGATATCCCCGGTGGTTTCCCGGCCGTCCGGGCCTGTAAACGTGCCGGTCCGCCGTACGATCTCGCCTCTTTCCTTCATCTCCTGGAAAAAGAATTCCGTCAGCTTCTCGATGGTCGCCATCCCCGGGTACTTGGTACTGCTGACGATATTCTCCATTTCGGTGGTTCGGTCCGGAAACTCGGCCGTAATCGGGTTGTCCCGGCTCTGGCTGACGGCTTCCTTGGCGACTGCAAGCACATTGCCCTTGATGGCGTCGATCTCGTCCTGCTCGCTCTCCAAATCCTTCTTCAGCGCTTTTTCTTGGTCCTGAAGGGATGCAAATTCCGACTGAAGCGCATCCAATGCCTTTCCTTCCGTAGTGCTCTGGCTCTGGAGGCTGGCGAGTTCCTTCTCGAGGTCGGCCTTGTCCATTTTCATCCTTTTTTCAGTATCACCGGCCCCCTTCGTCGCCTCTTCCTGCTCCTGCAGTACCTCACGGGCGACCTGGCCCCAATTGTCGGCAGCAAACGCCTGACTTCCCAGGGCGATAAGGAAAAGGGTCCCAACACAAACTGTCACTTTTTTCCAATTTAGTTTCATTATTTTACCGCTCCTAGTGGAAGATTTACGATCTGGACCGACCGTTTAGCCCCGGAAATATCGATTGCAAGTTTAATTTCCTGGTTCATGTCCTCGGGCAGGGGTTCCCATTTGCCAGTCGTCCTGTTGTAATAGCCACTCTGTGTCTCATCCAGAGACAGATAATACATTCCCACGCGCCCCAGACGGAAGATGGTAACCTGGGTATCAACGCCATTGATATTCAGGGTTGTTTCCACACTACCGTCCACAACTTTTCCGTATTCAGTTTCGATCTCAAGCCCCTCTTCAAACACCCGCCGAAATTTCTCGCTCAGGGGTAGATCATAATTGTCCATGGATGTTTTCAGCGCCGCAATTCGTTTGGCACGTTCTTCCGGCAAAAACGGCAGATCCTGATTGACGAAATCCTGCAGCCGGAGAATTACCCCTTCCAGGTATGGCTCCAGTTGCTCCCGAAGCTTATTGAGTTCCTCTTTCTGGTATTCAAGGTCCGCAATATTCTGCTTCGCTTTGGCAATGTACTGTCGGTTTTTTTCCTGGCGGTACTTCAGCCAGGTAACCCGGTACTTTGCGTCACGGATTTTCGAGATCATCCCTTGTTTGTCCCAGCTCCAATCATCCGCTTTTGCCTGGGCGGCGGCTTCCACGCCAATGGCCTGCGTCACCTTCTGCTGGACCTTTTCGGGACTTTGCTGCCCGTAAACAGCCGGCGCCGCAAATAGCATGAAAAGTGCCATGGTGAAAAGAATTCGCTGAATCATGTTTGTTTTCCCTTCTTAATAACGATAGTCCTACGATAATTTAGTGGCCAATACACAAGCTACCTTAAACCGAGATTATACAATATGTGAGTCAATGGAACCTATTCCGGGTCAGAATCAGCCTTAGAAGTTGCACCAATCGATGGCGGTTACCATCGTTTCAGTTAATTTTGGCACCATAATATTCTTAAGCAACAATTGGCAATGACATTTTGCGCAAATTTAATTGCAATTTGCGAAATTCATAAAATCCCGTCCTGACCATGAGAATATTTCATGCCTGCCCCGCAGTCGGGAATAATTTTTTTATCTTAAACCCATTTCGCTTATAAATCAATTCTCGACCCTATGAAACACAATAATTACATTTGTAATCCGATGTCAAGAGAAAAATGTTAAAAAATGTAATTTTTCTTTTTTTCAGCGGTTGAGTCCGATGGAAACAACGGTTCTTAAAAAATATTATGGGGCGACCTACCGGATTTTTCCGAAATAATATCCGGAGCCCCATCCGCAATATCTGTTGCTTTTTCTTGATTTTTTATGCTTAATGGGGGCAACCGCCTGATCGGACTACAGGTTTTATAAACATGAAACGTATTTTCTCCAATCTTCTCTTCGACAAACGAGATCACGATCTGATTAAAATCGTCGGCGAAGTGCGTAACCGAAACGGTAAATACGGGTACGCCCGGAAACGATACTATCCCGTTTTCCATCCAAACGGTATCAAGGAAAAGGCCGAACCTAGAGGCCTTCGAATCGCCTATGCCGTTGCGCACCTTCTGGATTCCCTGGAAGTCGGCGAGGTCGAGGATCGAATTCGCGCGCTTCGAATGCTTCGGGCGGAAGTCATCGATGCAGCCGCCGGACCGCTTCCGAAAAACACCGCCCGGGTGCTGCTGGAAATAATGAAGGAACTGGTCAGGGCCCGCGGTGATTATGAACGCCAGCTGACATTGGCCCACAACTTCAGGGCCGCTGCCTCGGGAAAGCCCCGAATTGTCCGGCATCATTTAAGGCGCTACCATCTTCTCGAAATGCCTGAAGAATGGAATCAAATCACTTTTGACGACCATGTCCATGATGCAAACTCGAAAGGCCGCAAAACACCGACCCATCTGGTAATGGACGCATGGATCAAAGGGATCCGCAGGTTGCGGGTGATTCATTATAATTTTGTGGAGGCGCGCTTTGCCGCCGAGCTTTTTAGCGCCGCTCAGATTATGGGTATCGATGTGCGGATCGGTATCGAATTCTATGCCAGCTATCGTAAAAAATATATTCAACTCATCTGGGTTCCTAGAGGCTTCGTGGACATTCAGGATTTTCTTTGCTTCCTGGCCGACGCAAAGGTATCGGCATTGATGGATGAGGGCCGCCGGGTTTCCGCTTACCAGCAGCAACATATCATGGCGCTCCTCAGGCGGTTCAACTCGGTTCACCTCGCTCATTTCAACAGTACATTCGACCTGTCTCTTGCCCCCATCGATGAAGATTCTTTTCTGAAGTTTGTTGGGATCGGCCAGAAATCGAAGGTTCATCTGGCGGAATTTTTGCAAAACAGCATTCTCGATGCCCTTCAAAAGCGCATGCACCACCTCAAACAGACTTACCAAACCGCCGAGCGGCCGATCCGGGATGAAATCGACGCATGGATAGAGACCATGCGCAGTTTCGATATCGAAGCAACCGTCAGAGACTACCTGTCCCGGGAAAAAAATCCGGATATTTCATACCCCGATATGCCCCGGGCAGACGAGGACGTTCCAGACCTGTTGAAGCTCTCCCCTCCGGAGGTTTTATCCAGACTCTCCGAACTCCGCTCCGGATACCGAATCACCTTGAATTTAACGGACCTCCGGGTGGATGAGGTCCTTGAACTTCTCTATGACTGCCAGGGAGGCATTACCCGGTTGGAGCTTTTCAACCTGAAGGATTATGCCGAAGGAAAAACGGATCACCTTCTGGCGATCAATCGGCTCCAACAGGCAATCAACAATGACAGCCTCATCTCCTTGAAACAGACGGTCAGGGAGATCATATCGAACGTTTCAGAGTCGACCTACACGGACAAGGCCGACCGCGAAGCGAAGCTCAACGCCATCCTCCACGACCTTGACACCCTGAAGAGGTTGTATCAAGAAACGCCGTTGAAATCACGTATCGGAAGCGATTCCACCGGTCGATCCTTTAAACTGCACGGCATGGGCCTCGCGGTTAAAGAAACGCTGCCTCTCAGGGCCCAGCGCGAACTGCACTTGCGAAAATCCGAACGGGTTCGGGAGGTCCTTCCGCTGCGCATTGGTGTATATCCGCAGAACACGTTCGTTCCCCACGAACCTGAAAAACCGCTCCACCCTTTGCTGTTCAGGCTTGCTCTCTCGATACCCTTTCTGAATTGGATCAATTTCAAACGGATAGAAAGTTGGCAAGTGGCATCCGCCTCCATCCGCATGGCCGACCCGGGCAATATTGTCACCCTTGGCGGTATTCGTTCCCGACAGGCGAAAACTTTTTCGCCGCAAACAAAAATGCAAAGTGCTGCCGCCCGCGAGTTCTCTCCAGAGCATCTCAACACCCGGCTCAAGAATATCCTAAAGGTGCTTCTCGGCTTTATTCCCGCTTTCGCCACATTTGCCTTGACAAAGGATTGGTGGGTTCTGGCGTATCTCGGCGCTTTTATCTGGTTTGGCATTACGGGGGTCAGAAATATCATCCAATCGGTGTTGGGCGGGGGTGGACTCCGCAGATCCCCCCTGCTGCGCTGGAACGATTATGTCAGTTGGGACAGGATTACCGATTCTCTGCTTTATACAGGATTTTCCGTTCCCCTCCTCGACTATGTGGTTAAGACCGTGATACTCGACCGAGGCTTCGGAATTACGACATCCCACCAGCCCGCTTTACTCTACACCTTTATGGCCCTTGCCAACGGTATTTACCTTTTCTCCCATAACAGTTTCCGGGGGCTTCCCAGAAGCGCCGCATTCGGCAATCTGTTCCGCAGCATTCTTTCCATCCCCATTGCCGTTGCCCTGAACGCATGCCTTTCCGCCGTGCTTCCGGCGGCTGGCGTCCTCAACCCGGAACTGGCTCTTCAAAAATGGGCGGCCATTATCTCAAAAACCGCATCGGATTTCGTGGCGGGCATCATTGAAGGTTTTGCAGACCGGCATACGAATATCCGGCTCCGGCTGCGGGATTATCGCCAGAAATTCAACAGCATTTTAAACGTCTATTCAGAATTGGAACTGCTGCATCCGGATATAAAAACATTCGACATTCTGGAAATCTCACCCAAAAAAATCCGAACCGCCCAGGCGGAAACCCTCGAAATGGAACGCATCATCATGCTTCATACCCTGGACCTCCTGTATTTCTGGATGTATCAGCCCAGGGCACAAAGCGCTTTTAAGCGGTTCATCGAATCCCTGTCCGAAGACGAACGGCAGATTTTAGTGAGCTCCCAGTTTACACTCCTGCGCAGCCGGGAAATCAGTCAACTTTTTATCGATGGCATTTTTGGAAATAATTTTCCGAAACCCCTGTCTTTTTACCTTGCCCGGTATGCGGAATACCTCTCCGCCATTAAACACCTGGGGCTTGCATAAAAATTCTGATTCCGGTTGACAACCCACCTGCTTCTGACCTAACTTCACCGAGTTACAAGGATTAAGAAAACATGAAACTTCATTTGGTCAGTCTTGGGTGTGCACGAAACCAGGTGGACAGCGAGCTCATGCTGGGCCGGCTTAAAAACCACGGTTGGGAACAGACGGACAATCCGGAAGATGCCCGGGCCATCATCGTCAACACCTGCAGCTTTATTGAATCGGCCGCCAATGAGTCCATCGATACCATTCTGGAGTTGGCGGAATATAAAAAGACCGGCCGTTGCGAACGGCTCATTGTGGTCGGATGTCTTCCTGAAAGATATCGGGAAGATATCGTCAAATCGATGCCTGAAGTGGATGCGTTTCTGGGAACCGGGGCCTTTGACCAAATCGAAAAAGCCGTGGTGGATACGAAATCATCCGGCAGCTGCCTTCTTTCGGACCCGAATGTCCGAATTCTGGAAAACGGCCTGGCTCCCCGGGTGACCACTGAAAAACACCTGGCTTATTTAAAAATCGCCGAGGGATGCACTAGTGGATGTACCTATTGTATTATCCCGAAATTAAGGGGCAGGCATCGAAGCAGGCCCGTCAGCGACATTGTGGCAGAAGCACGCCATCTGATCTCAGGTGGAGTTAGGGAATTGGTGCTCGTGGCGCAGGATACGACCCACTACGGTCATGACTTAACTCCGAAAACAGATCTGAGCCGGCTTCTGGGGACCCTCGCCGAACTTTCCGATGATATCTGGATTCGGTTTTTATACGGCCACCCGGAACATTTTGATGCGTCGCTAATTACAATGATGTCTCAGCATAAAAATATTTGTCCCTATTTCGACATTCCGATTCAACATTCCGTCAATCGGATTCTGAAACGTATGGGACGCCGATATGGCGCTGAGGATCTGCACCGAATATTTGATGCCATTCGGGACCGTCTGCCCCGGGCCGCACTTCGGACCAGCGTCATTGTGGGGTTCCCCGGAGAGACCGAAGAAGATTTCTCCCGGCTTATGACGTTTATCGAGCAGGTCGGCTTCGATCATCTGGGCGTGTTCACTTATTCGGATTCGGAAGATCTGCCGTCCCACCGGCTCTCGGATCCTGTAACGAAATCCATCGCCTGGAAACGAATGAACCGCCTGATGGGGATGCAGAAAAAGATTTCCCGAAAGCGAAACCAAAGGTATCGAAATGAAATCCTGCGGGTCCTGGTGGAGCAACAGCTGGAGGATTACCTTTTTTCAGCCAGAACCGCGTTTCAGGCGCCGGAGGTCGACGGCATGACATTTTTACAGACATTCTCCGGCAGTCCCCGAGTCACCGCGGGAGATTTTTATGATGTAAAAGTCGTCGACACGCTGGAATACGATTTGGTGGGGGAAGTAAACGAACGATGAACAGTCAATCGGCCTCCATAAAAGAACAGATTCTGAATATCGTGGGAAACGACCTGGCAGACATAGAGGCGGCGCTCAGATCTAATCTGACCCCCCACTTGGACTTGGTTCGGGAAGTGGCCGGGCATATCCTTTTTGCCGGCGGCAAACGGCTCAGACCCTTGCTGATGTTCATCTGTGCAAGAATCTGTGGATCGGATACGCCGCAAAATAAGCGGTTTTCGACGATCTTCGAGTATCTGCATGCCGCCACACTTCTCCATGACGATTTGGTGGATGACGCCCTGCTTCGCCGGGGGAAGCCCGCCGCCCAGCGTGTCTTTGGAAATGAAACCGCCGTTTTGACGGGGGACTTTCTGCTTGCCCGTGCTCTTTCCATCGCCGCCGACACTCAACACATTGAAGTTATCCGAATTATAGCCGATGTTACCGAGCAGTTGAGCCAGGGAGAAATCCAGCAGCTGCATAACAGGGGACGGATAGACCTGACGGAAGCCGAGTATATGGAAGTGATCCATCGAAAAACAGCGGTATTGATTGAGGGCGCCTGCCATTCGGGGGCAATTGTGGCCGGGGCGGCCGGCCATGAGGCGATGGCGCTCAAATGCTATGGCCAGCGGCTTGGTATGGCCTTCCAGATGGCCGACGACCTGCTGGATTACACATCCGATACAACAGGTCTCGGCAAATCGGTAGGAGCCGATTTAAGGGAGGGCAAGTTGACCCTCCCCGTGATCATCGCCCTGAAAGCCGCCTCCCGGAAGGACCGGCGCTGGATGGAAGGCATCATTCAGGAAAAAACTTTCACAGAAACGGATTTCCATCAATTCGTCGACCTGATGGAAAAATACGGCGGTATTGCCGGTACCCGTGACCATGCTGCAAAATACGTTTCAGACGCCAAATCGTGTCTCGAAGGATTTCCCCCATCCTCCGATAAAGCACTTCTGGAGCTCATTGCGACGTATGCGCTGCATAGAAAGGCTTGATACAAATGATCCGCAGCAACCTGCCTCATAAATATATCGTTTTCATTGCCGTGGTGTTTACCCTTCTTGCGGTTTCAATACCGTCTGGAAGCATGGCTCAGGGTCAGCCCAGAAGCATGACCCAGGATCAGCCCGGAAGCATGACCCAGGATCAGCCCG
>JBECKW010000207.1:0-12353 GCA_040235505.1 Desulfobacterales bacterium | reverse complement strand
CGTTCATTCTGAGCCAGGATCAAACTCTCCAGTTAAATCCTGTAAAAGCTCAGGCGTCCGAAAACACCCTCGCTTACTTTTTGACAGAGTCTCGCTTGGTCACTATTTAGTTTTCAAAGATCGAACTTAAGGCAAGATTTCCGGAAACCGGAAAGTTTATTTTCTACATCACGAATCGCTTTTTTGTCAAGGAATATTTTTAGCTTCGACAAAAAAAATCTTTCCCGGTCGGACTTTCCCAACCGGAAAAGATGGCATGGATTACCATTGAAAAAAGCTGTTGTCAACGGTAATCTTTATATTTTCGAATTTATTTTTAACAGGCCGCGGGAAGCTCCGGACTAATCGGCCAAAACCAGTTTGTGGTACTTCTTTTTCCCTGCGCGCAGAATAATTCCATCTGGTTTCAAATCGTCATCGGTAATCATTTGGTCAAAAGCCTCGATTCGATCCCCGTTTAGATATGCCCCGCCTTGCTGAATCAGTCGCCGGGCTTCTCCACCCGACTTGACCAAACCTGTCATCTGAAGCACCTTGAATGCGGGGAGCCCCTCTTTCAGGTCTTCAAGCGGGATGGATGTCCGGGGGACACCGCTCTGGTCATCCCCGGCGGCACCGCCTCGGGGGATGGAACTGGACGGCAGCAAATGTTCCGGGACGCTGCGCGCGCCGAACACATCAGCCGCTGCCTCCCGGGACTGAATCGCGGCTTCCCGGCCGTGAGCGAGCAATGTTGCCTCAAACGCGAGAACAGCCTTTGCGCTATTCAAATCCGCCCCGGAAAGGGTCTCCTCAACTTTCCGAATTTCATCCATCGGCAAAAAGGTAAACAGGGCCAGAAACCGGGCGACATCCCGGTCATCGGTATTGACCCAGAACTGGTAATACTCATACGGGCTGGTTCGATCCGGATCGAGCCACACGGCACCCTTGGCCGTTTTTCCCATTTTGGCGCCACTGCTGGAGGTAATCAGCGGGAAGGTGATTCCAAAAATTGTCTCCTGCCGGGCTTTTCGCACCAGTTCGATTCCGCTGACAATGTTTCCCCACTGGTCACTGCCCCCCATCTGCAGGCGGCAGTTATAGCGGTCAAAGAGCTGGAGGAAATCATACGCCTGAAGCAGCATGTAATTGAATTCTATAAAGCTCAGCCCCTCTTCGGATTCCATCCGAATGCGACAACTTTCCATCTTGACCATTCGATTTACGCTGAAATATCGCCCGATATCCCGCAAGAAGGGAATATATTGCAATGGTGCCAGCCAATCGGCATTATTGACCATCAGCGCCCGCCCCTCAGAAAAATCGATGAACCGGGCCAGTTGCTCCTTGAGTCCCTGGGCATTCTCTTCAATCTTCTCAAGGGTTAAAAGCTGGCGCATTTCGGTTTTCCCGCTGGGGTCCCCCACCATGCCGGTCCCGCCTCCGACGACCGCGATGGGGCGATGGCCATTCCGCTGCATATGAGCAAGGGACATAATCGGTACCAGACTGCCGACGTGAAGACTGGAAGCGGTGGGATCAAATCCGATATAGCAGCTCCCCCCCGGTGTGTTCAGAAAATCTTCCAACTCCTGGCCGTGGGTTTCCGCTTCGACAAATCCTCTTTCCCTTAAAATATCAAGCACACTCATGTATTGCCCACCTGTTGTTTATACGATTGCAGATTAAAACAACAATAAACCACGAAGAACACGAAGAGCACGAAGAAAAACACATAAATTGGTTGCCTTTCTTCGTGGTCTTCGTGCTCTTCGTGGTGAGATTGCTTTTCCCCGGACTATTTATTCGCGTAGGATACTGCCCGGGTCTCCCGGATCACCACCACCTTGATCTGGCCTGGAAATGTCAATGACTCCTCGATTTTCTTGACAATATCCCGACTCATGAGAACCGAGTCCTCATCGGAAACCTTGCCGCTTTCGACAATCACCCGGATTTCCCGACCGGCCTGAATGGCATACGAATTGGAGACCCCCTTGAAGGACCTGGTAATTTTCTCCAAATCTTCCAAGCGCTTAATATAATTTTCCAGAAGTTCTTTACGCGCTCCCGGTCTTGCGCCGGAAAGTCCATCGGCGGCCTGGGTTAAAATGGCATATACGGTTTCCGGAGCCACGTCTTCATGATGCGCGGCGATGGCATGTACCACCCGATTGGACTCCCCGAATTTCTTGGCCAGATCCGCCCCGATAACGGCATGGGGCCCCTCCACTTCATGATCGATGGCTTTCCCCAAATCGTGCAGAAGACCCATGCGTCGGGCGATCTTTGGGTTGAGGCCCAGTTCCGAAGCCATGACGCCGCAGAGGAAACCGACCTCAATAGAATGTTGAAGGACGTTCTGGGCATAGCTGGTCCGATATTTGAGGCGCCCGAGAAATTTAATCAGTTCCGGATGAATGCCGTGGACTCCCAGGTCAAAGGTGGCCTGCTCTCCGGCCTCTTTGATGGCCCCGTCGACTTCTTCGGTGACCTTTTTGACCACATCCTCGATTCGGGCCGGATGAATTCGCCCGTCGGATATTAGCCGCATCAGGGACAGCCTGGCCACTTCACGCCGGATCGGGTTGAATCCGGAAAGAATGACGGCCTCTGGGGTATCGTCGATGATCAGGTCAATGCCGGTGGCTGCTTCCAGGGCTCGAATGTTCCGTCCCTCCCGGCCGATAATGCGTCCCTTCATTTCTTCGCTGGGAAGCTGTACGACCGAAACGGTACGTTCAGCCACGAAATCCGCCGCATACCGCTGAATCGCTGTGGCCATAATCATTTTAGATTTTTTGGCCGCCTCCTCTTTTGCTTCATTTTCAATCCGCTTGATAAGCTTTGCACCGTCATGACGGGCCTCGTTCTCCATGGCACGCAGCAACATCTCTTTGGCCTGGTCCGCCGTCATTCCCGAGATTCTTTCAAGGTGCACTTTCTGCTCTTCGATGAGTGATGTATAACTCGCTTCTTTCTGAAATAGATTTTCCTCTATCTGGGCGATCCTCTTTTCAGTTTTGGCCGTTTCCCGCAGCCGTTGCTCAAGCTGCTCTTGCTTCTTTTCAAACTGCTCTTCTTTTTGAATCAGCCGATTTTCTTGTCGCTTCAGCTCGGAACGGGTCTCTTTCACTTCGGACTCGAATTCACTTTGAATCCTGTAAATTTTATCCTTTGCCCCGAGTTCGGCTTCCTTGACAAGTGTTTCGGAACGGCGTTTGGCATCTTCTAAAATCCTGATCGCCTCTCCCTCATCCGCTTTGATCTTTTGGGCAAATATCCGTCCCCGGACCCAAAAGGCAATGGCAAAACCAATACCGCAGGCAATCACACATGCAGCGACAATTAGAAAGTCACTCATCAGCAGCTCCCGTAACCTCAAATATATTTGTTTATAACGATAGCGAGTGATTAACCGGGCGGGATGTTTGAAAAAATAGTGGGGAAAATAAAAACAACTTTTTTAGATTGTTCTCAAATTTCTAAACCGGATTCAGTATTTACAGACTGAAACCCCCACACGATGCCGTTTTGGTAAGGCCTTTGAACCAAAGGTTCAAAGTGGGTGCCTTGTTATTTCTTTAGGCTTTTCCGTTCAATGCGGAACTTGCTCACCAAAACAAGAGAAGGCTCCCTTTTTAGCTAGCGTTGGGACAAAGGACTTCTTCCAATCACGAGCACGGCAGGGGCTCCAGTTGCCTGAAAATCTGCTGTTTCTTGATGCCAACCCGGTGGCGCGACGGCCGCCGGCTTGAAAACCGCTGTCCGAAAACCTCCGGACAACATCACTGCTGCAGAACAATAAGCTCAAAATCACACTTTTCCAAATGGTTAGCATGGCTGCTGCTTCTCCATCAGTCTCATGATCGTATCTGCACGCTGTGAAACATTTTCAATGAAGTTGGTCTGCTTTTTTTTCAATTCGATATTTTCGGCGGCGATATTCAGCGCTGCAAGTATCAGCATGGCGTTTTTAGTAATTCCGGTGCCGGCTTTTTTCTGCTGCGCGTCCACACGCTCGACTTCTCGCATTAAAATATCAGCGACCTCCTTCGCCTTTGTCAGATCTGAATCGGTTCTAAATGTATACGGCTGTCCAAAAATCTCTATGGTTAACAGCTGTTCCAAAGATGTTGTTTTTTCCTCTCCCCGCCCCCTCAGGGCCCGTTTTTAATCCTCGGCTAAGGTGTCCAATTTGGCCAACAACCCATCAATTTTTGACCGTACCAGGGTTCTTTCCGACTGGTACCTGTTTTCCGTCTCCAACTTTCCTTGAAGCTCCTCTTCGAGCTTCGTAACCTGAGTTTTTAATTGGTTATTTTCAGTTTCAAATCGTTTGCAATTTTCAATCAGATTTTCAACTCTCTGCTCGATCTGCTCGAACTGCCGGATAATCAAATCGCTGTCCAATCTAACACCTCTTCATTTTGGTTACTGTATAATATTGACGGAAGATCAAAGTCAAGCTATTTTCCTTTCGATTTTTTCAAATAATTCCCGACCTCTGCCCGCCTTATTCAGCGTATTCCGAACCTGCAATGGACGGAGGTCGATTCCCGGCTTGAATCGTTTTGGTGATTTTCTGTTCTTATTTTATATCATTTCCAATAAAAAAGGCAAACCATGAAATGGTTTGCCTTTTTACAATCATCAACAGGTAACTGCTCAAGAAGCCGTTGGCATGATCCTATTCCCGTCGACCAGCCCCGGCCAGCGCAATACGGCGTAGGGCACGCTCCAGTGCTGCCCTGGCCCTGACATCGTCGATGGTCTCCCCCGGGGAAACCGTTTCACCAGCGAGTCGTTTCTGGGCCCTTTCCATAGCGGCCTGGGCACGGGACACATCGATGTCCTCCTGCCTTTCCGCAGACTCGGCCAGCACCGTCACGCGATCCGGAAGTGCTTCCGCGAAACCGCCGCTGACAAACACGGCGTGTTCCTTTCCATCTTTATCCGTGTAGCGGACAGCGCCGTTCTGAAGTGTTGTCAGAAAAGGGGTATGGCCGACAAGAACACCGAACTCACCCTGGCTGCCCGGGGCCATAACAATCTTTGCGTCGTCGTCTACGACAAGTTTTTCAGGTGTCACCACCTGCAACCGAATGTTTTCAGCCATCATTTGCCCCCGCACACGTTATGCTTCACTCATTTTTTTGGCTTCTTCGACCACCTCTTCGATACCGCCCTTCATATAGAAAGCCTGCTCCGGGATATCGTCGTACTTGCCCTCACAGATTTCTTTGAAGCCGCGGACCGTGTCAGCGATTTTAACGTACTTGCCGGGTTTACCCGTAAAGGTTTCCGCCACGTGGAAAGGTTGGGACAGAAAACGCTGAATTTTCCGGGCACGGCTGACGGTCACCTTATCCTCGTCGGAGAGTTCATCCACACCCAGAATTGCTATAATATCCTGAAGTTCCTTATACTTTTGCAGCATGGTCTGAACCGTTCTGGCCACCTGGTAATGTTCTTCGCCAATGTAATTGGCATCCAGGATCCGTGAGGTGGAGTCAAGAGGATCCACCGCCGGGTATATCCCCAGTTCGGCAATCTGCCGGGAAAGTACCACGGTACCGTCCAGATGCGCAAATGTTGTTGCCGGAGCAGGGTCGGTCAAGTCGTCCGCAGGCACGTACACGCATTGGACTGCTGTAATGGAACCCTTGTCGGTGGAGGTAATGCGTTCCTGAAGGCCGCCGAGGTCGACGGCCAGTGTCGGTTGATATCCCACTGCAGAGGGCATACGTCCCAGAAGAGCGGAGACCTCGGAACCGGCCTGGGTGAAACGAAAGATATTGTCGATAAAAATCAGCACGTCCTGACCTTCTTCATCCCGGAAATATTCCGCGGCGGTCAGGGCGGAAAGCGCCACCCGTGCGCGGGCTCCGGGCGGCTCGGTCATCTGGCCGTAAACAAGAGCGGCTTTCGGCAGAACGCCGGATTCCTTCATTTCATGGTAAAGGTCGTTCCCCTCACGGGTCCGCTCCCCCACGCCGGCGAAGACGGATATACCACCATGCTGCATGGCGATATTATTGACCATTTCCATCATAATAACGGTTTTCCCCACACCGGCGCCACCAAACATGCCCATTTTACCGCCCCGGGGAAAGGGAACCAGCAGGTCGATCACCTTGACACCGGTCTCAAGAACGTTCACGGACACATCCTGTTCCGTAAACTTCGGTGCCGCACGGTGAATCGGCCGCATCTTTTCCTGGCTGACGGGACCCAGTCCGTCCACGGGACGCCCCACCACATTGAGCACGCGCCCAAGAGCGGCTTCCCCCACCGGCATCATGATCGGCTTTCCGGTATCCTTCACCGGCATTCCCCGCATCAGGCCATCGGTGACATCCATGGCGATGGTACGTACCACATTGTCACCCAGATGCTGCGCCACTTCGACCACGAGATTATCCGGCTCATCATTGATGGCGGGGTTGGTAATGAGCAGCGCCGATAAAATATTCGGCAGCTTTCCCTGTTCGAATTCAACGTCAACGACAGGTCCCATTACCTGCGTGATTTTTCCGATATTTTCTCCCATCGATCGACCTCCTGTTCACCGTCCGGTAAATAAGTTCCTTAGCCTTTCAACGCTTCGGCGCCGCCCACAATATCCATCAGATCCGCCGTGATTGCGGCCTGCCGCGCCTTGTTGTATGCAAGCGTGAGGGTATCAATCATATCGTTACAGGCCTTGGTCGCATTGTCCATGGCCATCATCCGCGCAGCGTGCTCGCTGGTGGATGTCTCCAGAAGCCCCCGATAGAGCTGGACCATCACGCTTCGGGGAAGCAGATCCGCCAGCAGTCCCTCAGCGGAGGGCTCGCAGATGTGCTCTGCCCTGAATTCGTCGATTTCCGCTTCGTCGGAATCCGTTTTTTCAATCGGTGGAATGGGCAAGAGCTTCTGAATCACCGGCATCTGCCGGCTCATCGATAAAAACTCGGCGTAAACAAGATACACCTCGTCATACTCTCCGCTCAAAAACCCGTCCACAAGTTTTCGTCCGGAAATGGACGCCGTACTGAAACCGATTTTCGATCCCATGATGCCGAGATGCGCATCTGCCATGGGCAGTTTCTTTTTCCGGCACCAGTCCCGGCCTCTTTTCCCGAAACTGGTAAAAGAAAAGGATACGTCCGCATCGGCTTTCTGATCCATGAACGCCTTCGCCTTTGCAATCAGGTTCAGGTTGAAGCCGCCGCAAAGTCCCCGGTCGGATGTGCAAAGGACAATGTGGATGTTTTTGACTTCTTCCTTGGGAATCAGAAGCGGACTTGCGTCCTCGCCGGCACTTTCCGCCAGGCTGCCGAGTACTTCGGCGAATTTGAGTGCATACGGCCGAAAAGCTTCCATGGACCGCTGGCTTCCCCGAAGCCGGGAAGTCGCCACCATATTCATGGCCTTGGTGATCTGCTTGGTTTTTGCAACGGCTCTTATTTTTAACTGGACATCTTTTAAAGTCGCCATACAGTTCCGCCCTTATGGTCTTCTGCCGCCCCGCGCCTGCAGAGCCGCGATACGTTATTTCAGGGTTTCTGCAAACTCTTCGCCATAGGCGGTAAGCGCCTCTCTTAAAAGCTTCTCGATATCGTCCGTGATCTGCAGCTTTTCTGAAAGCTCGGAAAACACCTTCGGGTACCGCTCTTCTATAAAGGTATAGAGCCCGGCTTCGTATTTTCCCATGGCCTCAGCCGGGAACTTGTCAAGGAATCCCCGGGTGCCTGCAAACAGGATGGTCACCTGCTTTTCCACCGGCAGGGGGGCATACTGGGGCTGCTTCAAAATTTGAACCAGCCGCTGACCCCGCGTCAGCTGGGCCTGGGTGGATGCATCCAGATCGCTGCCAAATGCGGCAAACGCCTCAAGTTCGCGAAACTGAGCCATTTCGAGGCGCAGGGTGCCTGCCACCTGTTTCATGGCCTTCACCTGGGCCGCGCCCCCCACCCGGGAAACGGAAAGCCCGACGTTGATGGCGGGCCGGACGCCTGCGAAAAAGAGGGCCGGTTCCAGGTAAATCTGTCCATCGGTGATGGAAATAACGTTCGTGGGGATATAGGCCGATACGTCGCCGGCCTGGGTTTCAATAATCGGAAGTGCGGTGAGGGATCCGGCGCCCAGCTCGTCGCTCAGCTTGGCAGCCCGTTCCAGGAGCCTTGAATGGTTGTAGAAAATATCCCCGGGGTAGGCCTCGCGTCCGGGGGGGCGACGCAGCAGCAGGGATACCTGCCGGTAAGCGGCGGCCTGTTTGGAAAGGTCGTCGTAAATAATCAGGGCGTGCCGGCCGCTGTCCCGGAAATACTCGCCCATGGCGCATCCGGCGTAGGGGGCAATGTACTGGAGAGTGGCCGGGTCGCTGGCGCAGGCCGATACCACGGTGGTGTATTCCATGGCACCGTGTTTTTCGAGAACGGCCACCACTTGGGCCACAGTCGATTTCTTCTGACCGCAGGCAACGTAAATGCAGTAAACATCCGTGTTTTTCTGGGCAAGAATGGCGTCGATGGCACACGCGGTCTTTCCGATCTGGCGGTCGCCGATGATGAGCTCGCGCTGACCGCGGCCCACCGGCGTCATGGCGTCCACCGCTTTAAGACCGGTATAGCAGGGTTCATGGACGCTCTTTCGGGCAATAACACCGGGGGCGACCATCTCCACCCGGCGGGTTTCCTTTGCATCGATGGGGCCTTTGCCGTCGATGGGTTCCCCCACGGCAGACACAACGCGCCCGAGCACCGCCTCGCCCACCGGCACCTGAGCGATCCGGCCGGTTCGCTTGACCAGATCTCCTTCCTTGATGTGGGTGTCGTCGCCCATAATGGCGATACCCACGTTATCCTCTTCAAGGTTCAGAACCAGACCGAGGATATTGCCGGGAAACTCAACCAGCTCCATGGCCATGGCTTTTTCCAGGCCATACACCCTGGCAATTCCATCGCCCACCGATAGAACGACTCCGGTTTCGCTGATCTCCACCTTCTTGTCGTAATCCGTGATCTGTTCCTTAATGATCCGACTTATTTCTTCAGCTCTTAGTTCCATTATGCGCCCTCACCCCTTTTCAAAGATTCTCTCATATTGACCAGTTGTGTTTTTATACTTCCGTCGAAAACAAGGTCGCCGATTTTGGTAACGATCCCGCCGATGAGGCCGGGATCTTCCTCTATTTCCAAAAGAACGTCCTTGCCGGTCTTATCCGACAGAGCGCCCTTAACTTTATCTATCATTTCAGCTGGCAGCGGGGTGGCGGAAACGACACTCGCCCGTGCAATGCCGTTGAGTTCGTCGGCGTATTTCTGGAACTGGTCGTTAATATCCGCCAGAAAACCGATTCGCCCCTTGTCAAACAGAAGCAGCAAAAAAGAGGACACCACCGGTGAAAGCTCAAGTTTTTCGATCACTGCAGTGAGTACCCGTTTCCGGCTGGTCGCGTCATATAAAGGATTGCAGACCGCCTGCTGGAACGCCGCCTCCCTTTCCATCATCGCCGCGACGCCGGATAGCTGCGTCCTGTAAGCTTCCGTCCGGCCGTCTTCCTTCCCTATCAAGAGAAGCGCTTTTGCATATCGTCTTGAAATCGCCGATCGTTTCACTATGCCACCACCTTCTCCAAGTATTCGTCCACAAGCTTGACCTGGTCCTCAGCCGAAATATTTTTTCTGATGGCGGCTTCGGCCTTCTCCATGGCCTTCTCAAGAATCGCTTCCTGAACTTCCGCCCGGGCCCGCTGAAACGCGTTTTCGATATGACGTTGGGCCTGGGACTCAAGTTTTTCCGCCGACGCTTTGGCTTGTTCGAGAATCCGCGCCTGGGATTCTTTTCCCTGCTGGATGTAGCTTTCGACTATTCTCTCGGCTTCCTTTTCCATCTCTGAAAGGCGCTCATTGTACTTGGCCAGAGTTTCTTCCGCCTCTTTTTTCCGGGCCTCGAGATCTTCAAGCTGATCTTTGATCCCCTTGATGCGGTCCGAGAAAAGCGGCGCCACCCATTTTCGAATGATGATCACAAGGGCCACCGCAAGGACGACAAAACAAATGATCCGGTAGGTGTCGGTGTTTTCCCACCCTTTGGCAGCGCTTTCATGTTCGGAGGAAGCCCATAATATTCCTGGACTCAACAGGAACGCCGTCAGCAAACTTGAAAACAGCCATCTGAAAATGCCGGCTATCCGAACGTTTTCCCGCCATAAGCCACGGTTCATGAAACTGCCCTCCCTAAAATTTTCCGACAGATCGATTCAGCAAATGCATCCACCTCTTTAAACAGGGTCGCTTTGGCCGCTTCAGTGTCTTCGGTTATCTTTGCCTGAATCCGGGCAATGTTTTCCTGGTTTTTCCGGTTGATCTCCTCGATGATGCCTTTTTCTTCCTGAGACGCTGCCTGAAGAAATGCCTCCTTCTCCTTCAGACCTTTGGCCCGTGCGTTTTTAAGGCCGTCATCATATGCCTGCTCTTTTTCCTCCGCATCGGATAGAGACGTCTTGATACTGCGATCAAGGCCGCTGAACATTTCTTTTCGCTTGTGGAGAATTTGACGGATGGGTTTATAGAGGATGATATTTAACAACCAGATCGTAACAAGAAAATTGACGATGGAGATGGCAAGAGCCACCGGATCAATATTGATCATGGTACTTCCTCCGCTACTGAATCTTGAACCATTATCAAAACGCAATACTTCCTAACTACTTAAATTATTACGATCATTGCAGCTATGCGACGATCGTATACAGGTAAGCGGACCAGGCTACCTTTTTCAAGAGTTGCAAGGGAGAGCCTATATCACCCTTGTTCGCTCTTTGTCAAAGGTTTTTTCCGGCATCCTTTTCTTTGGCTGCGGGCTGGACGACCCGTATGGAATCGCCCTTGGTCTCTTCGGTGGAAATCGTTTTGGCTCCCATAGCGCAGTTGCCGTTGAAGGTCACACCGGCATCCATCGAAATGACAGGAGACTGCAGATCGCCGCTCACCCGGGCCGGTTTGTACAGTTCGATCCGTTTCTTGGCTTGAACCTTACCGGTCACCTCTCCCATGATGACAACAAGCCCGACGCTGATATCCGCCTCGACTTTTGCGGTTTCTCCAACGATCAGGGTCCCATCGCTGCTCGTTATCTTTCCTTTCAAGCGGCCGTCGATGCGAATGGTCCCCTCGAAGGCCATATTTCCGGTAATTTCCGATTTTGTACCGACAAATGTCGAAATCGCATCCTGATTTTCTTTTTCTTTTTTCATACCAGTCTCCTTGTCATGTTTATTCGAACATGAACCTCCTCATTCGAATATTGATCAATAATCCAAGACTCATCATCATCATTACAATGGATGAACCGCCGTAGCTGACAAATGGAAGGGGGACCCCCACAACCGGCAGCAATCCCATGACCATCCCGACGTTGATGACCACCTGCCAGAAAAGCATGCTGGTCACTCCGATCGCGAGCATCATACCGAAAAGGTCGCGGCATCCGTATGCCACCCGAAGGCCCCAGATGATGATCAGGAAAAAAACGGCCAGTATGGCAATCGCTCCAAGAAGCCCCCACTCCTCTGCAAGAACCGAGAAAATAAAATCAGTGTGTTGCTCCGGCAGAAAGGAGAGGGCGTTCTGGGTCCCTTTGAGAAATCCTTTTCCGAAGAGCATCCCCGAGCCGATGGCAATTTTTGATTGAATGATATGATAACCGGCGCCAAGGGGATCCCGATCAGGGTTCAGAAATGTTAAAATACGCTGTTTCTGGTATGTCTTCAACAAAAAGAACCAGACCGCCGGCACCGTGAGCGAGCACGAAGCCAGGAGCGCAAGAAACGTTCGCCGTTCTATCCTTGCAAAGACCGTTATGGCGGCGGCAATCAACATCAGATGAATGGCCGTCCCCAGGTCCGGCTGTTTCAGAATCAGAACGAACGGGATGGCTGTGAGCAGCATCGGTTTGACAAGTTCGCGGATGGTATACCCGTTGGTCGTCGGCATCCGGGAATAATAGCGCGCCAGTACGACAATCACCACCAGTTTTGCAATTTCGGACGGTTGGATCGATATTGGACCGAGAAATAACCACCGTCTGGCCCCTCCGCCCACTTTCCCGAAAAAAAACACCATAATGAGTAATATGATCGTGATGGCATACAGGGCAGGGGCAAACCGGTCGAGATATTTATAATCAAAAAAGAAGGATACAACCATCACGCCCAGGCCGATACCGTACCAGAGCAACTGCCGGGTGAAAAGCGCACTCTCGCCGGTCTGGACGCCGGCGGTCACTGCGCTATACAGCGTGACCAGTCCGAGCCCCGCCACGATAAACGTGAGGCCGAATAGAATCCAATCAAAATTTTGGGCCAGACGACGGTCGAACAT
>JBECKW010000156.1:0-2560 GCA_040235505.1 Desulfobacterales bacterium | reverse complement strand
CCACAATGCAGTGATCGAAACGCTCAACGCTGTCGTTGGTCGATACTTCTACGTGGCTTTCCAGACGCCGGACAGACTGAACCGCTGTATTGAGCCGTATAGTGTCCCGAAACGGGGCGATGAGTTTCTCGACATATGTAAGCGTTCAATAAACTACTGCCGGACAACGGCGGCGACAGTTACCGGGTCCAAGTTCCATGGAAGCAGTGCTTTGTAGTGTTCGTCTGTTTCGGCCAGGGGCAGCTTTTCAAAGATGTGTCGCAGATAGGCATAAGGCTCATGGCCGTTGGCTTTAGCGGCTTCGATAAGGGTGAAGAAAGTTGCACTGGCCTCGGCACCCTTGGGCGCTCCCGCAAACAACCAGTTTTTTCGGCCGACAACGAACGGCCGGATCGCATTTTCAGCCACGTTATTGTCGGGGCCCAGGCGGCCATCTTCGATGTAGACGATCAGTTTTTCCCAGTTGTTCAAGGCATATTGAATCGCCTTTCCAAGAAGCCCCTCGGGAGGCGTCAGCGGTTGATTGGCTTCGAGCCAGAGCTTGAAATTATCAAGGATGGGTTTGGCTTCGCGCTGTCGAAGCTCATAAACGTCAGTATATGAAAGCTGCTCTTGTTTGGCATATTTCTCAATCTTGTACAAATTGCCTATGATATCAATTGCTTCATCTGCAAGGCCTCGTGAGGGCGCTTTGCCACCGCGGTTTTTCTTTTTGGTTTTAACAACATCCATGAATTTCCGCCGTACATGCACAAAGCAGCCGACATGGACGATCCCCTCTTTTCGGCCAACCTGTTCGTACCCGGCAAAGGCGTCGCTCTGAACATACCCCTGGTAGTCTCCGAGAAAGTCCAGGGGGACCTGTCCGCTGCGGGTCGGATGATATCGATACATCACCGCCTTTCGATCCGGACCGCCGCAGAACACCCACATATAGGATTTAGTGGTGTTGCTCCGGCCCGGTTCCTTTAAAACCTGAAACGGACTTTCATCGATGTTGATCAAAGGGCCGCCTCGAATTTCATTGGCAATCAATTCCAGAATCGGAAGGCATTTCCCGGAAGCCTGTATCACCCATCCGGCCAAAGTGGACCGGGAAAGATCGTCAATCCCGTGTCGGGCAAATATTTTCTGCTGGCGGTAAAGCGGAAGGCCATCGGCGAACTTTGAAACCACCACATGGGCCAGAAGCCCTTCGGTTGCGATGCTTTTGGGAATGAGCTGCACCACCGGCGGTGCGATCTTGACCGTGGGACCGTCGTCTTCAACTCCTTCGCAGTTTTTGCAGGCATATTTGAGCCGTATGTGACGGATCACGCGGAGTCTGGCCGGCGTATAATCGAGCTTTTCACAAGTCTCATGGCCGATACAGGAGCGTTCGGTTCCGCAGGCGCAGTGTTTTTCCTCTTCCGGGATATCATGAATGACTTCCACCCGGGGAAGATCGGCGGGAAGGGGCTTTCGTCCGCGTTTTTTGCGGGTATGGGCCTCGATGACGACATCTTCCGAAGGTTCCGGTGCGGGCGGTGCTTCCGGCGGGGTAAAAAGCTGAAGCTGACTTGCATCCGGTTGCCTCCAGACCTCGCTCTTTCGACCGAACAGCTCGTTTTTCAGAAGACGGACCATCTCTTCAAGATAGTCGATCTTCTCCTGAGTCTTCTGATATTCGAGATACTGTTCGGTGATGATTCTCTTGAGAGAGGATGTGTCGTCAGGAAGTTTGGAAAGCTCAATATTCATGGCCTGTTACATAGCAAAACGGCCTTTTTCTGTAAACACCTTTTCTCCTTTTTTTGAAGAAAAATTACCCTGCAGCCGAGTATCTCAGCTGTTTGTGAGCGCGGGTGTAATCGAGGCCCGCAAGCAGCCATTCGAGCTCTTTTTGCCCGATTGTAATTACTTCTTCCCGGGTTCGGGGCCAGGTGAACCGATGCTCTTCAAGACGCTTATGCCACACGCAAAATCCGTTGTGGTCCCAGTAAAGGATCTTAATCATGTTGCGCCGCCGATTGCAGAAAACAAACAGATCTCCCGCAAATGGGTTTTGCTCCAGGACCTGCTCGACCATAATGGAAAGACCGTTGATGGATTTTCTCATATCGGTGCTGCCTACCGCCAGGAAGACCCGGTTGGGTTGAGTGGGTAGCATCATATTGCCGCCACCTCCCGGATCAGTTGCGCCAGGGATTTAACGGGCGTGTCGGCATCGAGCTCAATTATAAACCCGTTCGGAGTGATGACACGAACCACCGACGATATATGAGCGTGCCCGGTTAGCACTGGAAGCTTCAGAGGAACCAGGCTGAGACCTGTTTCGGTATCCCGGCAGCGCTGTCGCCAATAGAACCATTGGCTCTGCCGAATACCGTGACGTTTGCAATACTCGCTCTGGCTCAGGCCGCTTTCCTGCCAGAAACAGATTTGCTCTTCCCAAAATTTTCTCTTTTCGGTCGGTGTCTTCTCTCGATAATCACTTTGCATGGCGTTGCCTTCTATTGGTAAGGCAAATCATGCCATGCCCTTACGGGCTTGTGAAGATGGGGTTTATAAGACGCTTACG
>JBECKW010000147.1:0-3862 GCA_040235505.1 Desulfobacterales bacterium | reverse complement strand
CCCTTGCCCGGATATCGTCCACGGGTCGGTTGGTGGCGGCAATCACCCGCCCTCTGAAACGCTTTTTCTGGTGGCTCCCGACGGCATAGAACACCCGGTCCTGAAGAACCTGAAGCAGTTTGATCTGAACCGGAACCGATAGCTCTCCGATCTCGTCAAGGAGGATGGCTCCGTAGGGGCTGCATATTTCAAAGGCCCCCTGGTGATCCTCGGTGGCTCCCGTGAACGCGCCCTTTTTATGGCCGAAAAGTTCCGACTCGATCAGCGACTCGGAGTATTGCGAGAGGTTGATGGGGAGAAACGCATTGGTGAAGCTTTCCCGGAAGCACTGCCTCTTTTCATCGAAGGGAATGAAACCGCTTCGGCCGATGGCGGCGGCCGCGGTCCCCTTTCCGGTACCGGTCTCCCCCAGTACCAGGGTGGAGAAGTCTTCCATGCGATCCCACAGGAACTTTTCATACATGCTGATGTCATGGGTGAAGACATTGTTCCAGAGGTCTTTGCGAAGATTTTTCATGCTGGGGCTTCGGCCCACCAGATTCTTGTCGATGAAGAAGAACGCGCGACGGATCTGGTAGCAAATTTCCAGATATCGAACAGCCCGATCCTGCCGAAACCCCCGCGCCCTCAGCGCAGAAAGAAAATCTTCCGAAAAATGAACTTTCTCGGACGTCTCCTCGCTTAAAAACTGCCGTTCGATGTGCCGGTCGAACTGATCGGCAAATTGGTGAAAGATATGAAATAAGAAGGTATATTCCAGAGTCTGTGCGTCTTTCCCGTAGAATTTCTCCAGGATGGCACCCCCGGCCGAATCCAGGGCATCGATATGTTCCGCGACCTTCTTCACCACCCCCTGTATTTTTGCTTCCCGGGATTCGCTCTCAGGCAGTCGACTGATGGCCGAATCGAGCCGGGCTCGCTCATCGCTGAAGGGATTTGAAAACGCCGCCTGGTTCACCAGGCTGAAAAACTCCCGCTGTTCCGATGTCAGTCGTTTTTTGGCAGGCATGAACAGGTCCTCCTGTTGGGTGGATCGAAATGGTGGCATTGTTCATTCAGTGGCCATTCAATATACATAAAATGCCAAAAATGTGCAACGCCAAGGTAACCTTCACCACCATCCAAATGTAATTCGAACGATTACGTATCTCATGGGCCATGGACTTTTCACCAAAAACCGGGTAACTGGAACCATGTATTTTAAAAACCCGCAGCCGTCGATACTCCCACTCTATTAGGACAGATAATGGTATAGGAGGAAAGCATGAAACGAAGAAAGTGGGTTTCCGCCGTTGGGTTCCTGTGCATCGCATGTTTGCTGTCATCAGGGATTGTAATGGGCGCCGATTCGAAGGACGCCCGAATGGTCAAAGAGATTGCCTTCGGAGTGATGGAAAACGGCCCCAGCGAGGCGGCCATCGAAAAGGAGTACCTGACGAATCACGGGCCGCAGATTACAGCCCTGTCCGGTGACTGGCTGGTAAAATACCGGCTGTGGCTCCCCTATGAACCACCCGAGGAGGCGGTCAAGAACTTCGGGGCGGTACGCGGCCGCTATGCCGAGCTATGGTACGGAAGCAAGGGGAAATATCTTTCCAGGCCCGGTATGAACATCGGAAAGCCGAAGGCAACGCAACCCCCGCCGGGAGCGGATGGAAAAAAAGGGAGCCCGGTTCCGTGGGAAGAGACGCGACCCGAGAGACGAGTGGTGGCGCTGGTGCCGGCCTACCCGACGGAGACTTTTCTGGATAACGCTTCAGAGTGGGATAACGCCACAGCGATCCGGTGGATTACCGCCATCCGCTATCCTGAAAACGTTTCCGTGGGAGATGGAGAGAAGTGGTTTCTGAATGTCTATTCAAAGGAGGCTTTAAAACAGCCGGGACTTATCAAATTCGTCAGCTACCGTGTTCTTGACAAATTGACCAATACGGGGCCGGAGGACACCCGAAAATGGATCCGTATCAACGAATACTGGTATGAAAGCTTCGCGGCCTGGCGTAAGGCGGTCATCGAATCGCCGCCCTCGTATACGAAACCGAGTTGGGGAGGAACCTATCCCTTCGTGGAGATGGAAAGCACTTTCATCCCCTATGTTCACTACGTGGATTTTCTCAAGGGCGGCTATGCCATAAAGGAAGAATAAAGAACCTATCCCTTTTTGAGAATGAATCAGACGGGAGGAAATAATCATGAATGAGGAAACCAGGAGAAGATCTTTTTTGAAGCAGATGCTGGCCATCCTGGCCGCGGGCGCCGGCTCCGCAATCTCTTTTAAAAGGAGCGACGGGCCGCGTTTCGGAATCGACCTATCGGAAGCAAAGGCGGAGAACTCCGGCGCTAAGGTGAAAAAGATCGCCTGCGAAGAGCACGCCCACGGAGCGCAGGACGATTTCGAAAAACGGCTTCGGGACATGGATGAAGCCGGAATCGACATGCAGGTCATCAATTTCGTCAATTTCAACTCGGAGGAAGCAAAAGCCTCCAACGACAGCCTTGCGGAGCTCGTCCACAAGAAATATCCGGGCAGGTTCGCAGGCTACTGCAACCTTCCATGGAAAGACCCGGACGCCGCTCCGGAGGAACTCCGGCGGGCCGTGAACGATCTGGGCCTGAAAGGGCCCATGGTGTTCGCGGGCCAGGCTTCAGAGCTGTACCTCGACGACCGGAAGTTCTGGGGAATCTACGAAATGGCCGAAAAACTGGACGTCCCCGTCTACATTCACCCCGGTGCGCTCCTGCCGGACATGAGCGGTCCCTACAAATCCCCCTATCCGATCTTGAGCATGGCCATGTGGGGATTTTCCGCCCTCACGGGGCTGCATGCCATGCGCCTGATCGTCAGCGGTGTGTTCGACAAATATCCCCGCCTGAAAATCATGCTGGGACACATGGGGGAAGGAATTCCCTACTGGCTCTGGCGGATGGACAAGCATTACAGCGACGATCAGGCGGTGATCGGGAAAGATGAGCCCGGCAACAATCTCCAAAAGCTGCCTTCCGAGTATTTCAAGAACAATTTCTATGTGACCATGAGCGGGATGTGCTGGGAGCCGGTGTTGAAGTTCGTCATCACCGCCCTGGGGGCGGACAGGATCCTGTTTGCCTGCGATTATCCGCCTGAGCCGGCGCTCACGGCGTCGAAATTCATCGACGCCGTGTCCATCAGCGACGACGAACGGCAGAAGATATGCCATCTGAACGCCGAAAAGCTGCTGAAACTCTAAATCCTAGGGCCGGGCCGGAAAAATCGAACCGAAGGCTGGACCTTCGGGTGCACCGCGCGCTCCAGGCGTCCAGGTTCCAGCCGCCCCCCCGGATCACGCGGTCCGGTCCTGCGTCCGATATGACAGGATTTCGCCCGGCATGATGCCGGTAAGCATCTTCCCGAAAAGTATCCAGACACCATTCCCACACATTGCCGCTCATATCGTAGAGCCCCAGCGCGTTTGACTTTTTCCGGCCCACCGGGTGAGACTTTCCGCCGCTGTTGGTCTCATACCAGGCCACCGCGTCGATATCCGGCCCGCCGGCATACAGCTCATCCCGCCCGCCGGCACGCGCCGCATATTCCCACTGGGCCTCCGTGGGAAGCATAAATGTCGCTTTACCTTTGACGGCCTTCGTGAGCTTCCGTGCAAACTCGGAAGCCATGTCCCAGGTTATCTGAGCCACGGGATTTTCGGGAGACTCGGCGCCCTCGGAATTTCCTTCCATGAGCCTTTCCCACTGGGTCCGGGTGACGGGAAACTTTCCAATGAAAAAATCGTCCAGGATCACCTCGTGGACCGGTTTTTCGTTTTCGATTCCTTCACCCAGGGTGTCTCCCATCAGGTATTTGCCACCGGGTATCGGGATGAAT
>JBECKW010000143.1:0-14065 GCA_040235505.1 Desulfobacterales bacterium | reverse complement strand
GGCTGCGTCGGCATCCAGGTCCGGTATTTCCGGGTATTCAAAATTGCGGTGAAACGCGATGATTTCCGCAAACAGGTCCGGGTGGGATGAAAGCCATGCAAGGTTTTCATCCGTGAGTCTGCGGCGTTCTTCCGTCAGCCGCTGGAGATAGCGCTCATGTGGCGGAAGAATAAATGGCGGCTCGCCGATCCGTTTGCGCACTACCCATGAGGATTTGTCGATGGTTTCGGGGGTGGTTTCTTGAAGCTCCGGAAGATCAAGGCGAAGCCAGAGGGTCTG
This sequence comes from Desulfobacterales bacterium, assembly GCA_040235505.1. Lineage (GTDB taxonomy): Bacteria > Desulfobacterota > Desulfobacteria > Desulfobacterales > JAFDDL01 > JBECKW01. Next base: position 13,786 of record JBECKW010000143.1, on the reverse strand, counting down.
GTTGCTGTAGGGAATCGAATTTCCGATGGACAGCACCGGGGCCTGGAAAGCATTGTCCCGGCCCATCTCATGACTGACCACAAGTCCCTGCTGGTGGCTTCCGGAAGCATTATGAAGAACGGATGGAAGATCTGCAATACGTTCAGTGTCAGTCTTTTTATCAAAGTAGCCTGAAAGGAAATCCCATATTTTCTGTTGCTTCGAGAGCATCCGGGCAAGTGCGACCGTCGCCTCCACATCCACCATGGCATCGTGGGCCCGACCTGAAGACAACTGATTGGCCTCATTCAGGTATTCGAGTTTCAGCGTCGGTTTTCCGTCGATTTCCGGCCAATTCAATGTCTCTTCACTGTAGAGCCTGTAAATGACCGTGCAGGGCAGGATGTCCATCCGATGGCACCCGTCGGCATACTGATGGGTGTAAGGGGGCAGAAGGTTCCGATAAAAAGAGAAGCGAAGAAATTCATCGTCGAATCCCAGGGTGTTGTACCCAAGGCTGATGGTCCTGGGGGCGTTCATCCACTTATGAATCTGTAAAACGGCATCGTACTCCGCTGTTCCCTGGAGGGTTTCGGCCACGGGGATACGGTGCGTAATGAGGGCCCTCGGAGAAATGATTACGTCCGGCCGGAGTCGGATGGACAGCTCGTGGCGGTCGATTTCACGAAATTTCTTATCCGTCCGGATCGCCGCGAAGCGAAGGACCTGATCGAACGCTTTGTTGAGCCCGGTGGTTTCAAGATCGTAGAAGAGAAATGTTTGCATATTGATTTATAGTTCGAGCCAGTTTGAAAATCAAGGAAAAACCATCCGGTATTACAGGAGATTTTGAATTTGACCTTGAACGCTGGGGGCCCTTGTGATAGCCTTTTTTGAATAAAGTCAACACGGGACCCGAGAAACCCCGATCATAACGAATAGGCGAATAAATGAAAAAATGGTTAAAAGAAAAACTGATTTGTCCGGAATGTCTGACAGATGAAATCCCGCTGAACTTAAAGATAAAAACAGAAACCGATAAAGACGTCATTGAAGGGGCGTTGACATGTGCTTCCTGCAAAAGGTCTTACCCGATCCACAAAGGGGTGGCAGTCGTTTTACCCGAAAAATCAATGTCCGTTATATCGGATACATCGGGGTATAATTCAAAAAGCATGCTATCTTCTTATTTGTGGAGTCATTTTGGTGATTTTTTAAAAGATCCGAATGCGACGGATGCCTATAGGACCTGGTCTTCATTTTTCAGGAAATCAGATGGAATGGCGCTTGATATCGGCTGCTCGGTGGGGCGATTGTCCTTTGAATTGAGTAAAACACATCCGCATGTGATCGGCATTGATACGTCCATCTCTTTTGTTGAAAAAGCACGGGAATTATTGAGTGAAAAAAGATTGGACTTTGACCTCATTATCGAAGGGTTTATCACGGAAAAGCGTTCGTGCGAGCTCGATGCAGCATTTAACTATGAACATGTTGACTTTATCGTGGCGGATGCCTTGGCGTTGCCGTTCCCGGATCGAATTTTTTCAACCGTGACCTCGATTAACATCCTGGAAAAAGTTTCTTCCCCCATTGGGCATTTAATTGAAATCAACCGGGTGTTGAAGGAAGAAAACGCGATGTTTGTGTTTTCAGATCCCTTCTCCTGGGATGAATCATTCTCTCTGCCGGAAGATTGGCTAAGCGGCGGAACAAACGGCAACGGCAACTGTCGGGGGATTGACAGTATCAGCCGCTATTTTTCAGGAAAGGACAATATATTTTCGCCCCTTCTGGAGATACAGGGAAAAGGCAGCGTGCCCTGGAAAATCAGAAAAACCGAAAATCTTTGGGAATATATTAACTCACAGTTTATTGTCGGATCTCGAAAATAGGGAGTCGTTATTTTGGATAAAAAATACGGAATCTGCGGCCTGTGTTTTCATAGCCCGGGCTGTGGTGTTGTCGTGCATTTTGATGCAGAAAATAAAATCGACCACCTGGAACCGGACCCCGATGCCCCCATGGGCAAGGTGTTGTGTCCCCTGGCTGCAAGCGCCAAAGAAATAATATATTCGGATGCCCGCCTGAAACGCCCCTTGAAGCGTATCGGTCCGAAGGGCACTTATAATTTTGAGGAAATTTCCTGGAATGAGGCGTTTGATATCATTGTTGAAAAAATAAATGAAACAAAGCAAATCCACGGGCCGCAGGCGGTGGGGGTTTACGCGGGAACCGGGTCGTACGAACGATCATTTAAGGATGTCTACCAGCTAAAGGGCTCGGAAATTTACCTGGCATCGAGCATCTTGTTTCCCTTTGGCTCACCCAATACGTTCGGAGTAGGCTCGCCGTGCTATACCTCTTTGGGTGTTCTGGCACCGAAACTGACCATGGGATGTCTGCACATCGATATGTTTTCAGATGTGGATAATTCGGACCTGATTCTGGTGTGGGGCACCGATCCGTCAACATCAACGCCGCCGGAGATGTTTGAGAGATTGAAAACCGCATCCAAAGAGGGGGCGGAGATTATTGTCATTGATCCCAGAAAAACAAAAGCCGCTGAACTCGAAGGCAGTGAATGGCTCCCCATCCGGCCGGGATCGGACGGCGCTCTTGCGCTGGGGCTGGCGCATATTCTGATCAAAGACGGGCTCTATGATGCCCTGTTTGTCAAGGACTGGACGGTCGGATTTGATGAGTTCGCAGACTATGTGAAAGACTTTACGCCGGAATATGTCTCTTCCGTTACCGGTATTGATGCGGGCCGTATCCAGGCCCTTGCAGAAAGCATTGCGGATGCGGAAGGGGCATCGTATGTGATGTATACCGGTTTGGAATATACTAAAAGCGGTGTGCAGAACATCCGCGCGGTGATGGTGCTTTGGGCATTGGCGGGGCAACTGGATGTCGAAGGTGGCCGGTGTTTTTTAAGAAGAGAAAACTGTATTCCCCTAAACAGAAGCCGACAGATTGAAACGCCGGGATTTGAAAAATCCATCGGCCATGGGAAGTTCCCGGCTTATTCACATTATTGCGGCGGAGAACCCCACGCCAGCCTCCTGCCGAAGTCCATCATCGATGGAGACCCATATAAAATAAGATCGTTGATGGTTTACGGGGCATCGCTGATCACGGCGTGGCCGAATCCCCCCCTCTGGCGAAAAGCGCTGGGTGAACTCGATTTTCTGGTTACCATAAATTTGCAGTTGACTGCGGACGCGGCCTATGCGGACATTGTATTGCCGGCTAGCACGGCTTTTGAGCAGGAATCTTACTGCTATTATGGGAGCGCGTTGCGGGTGCGGGAAAAAATGATTGAACCGGTCGGTGAATCAAAACCCGGTTTCCAGATCTTTGCTGAATTGGCCGGGCGTTTGGGATATGGAGAATCTTACCCACAGAACCAGCGTGAACTGCTGGAAACTGTTTTAGCGGGTTCCGGTTTTTCCGTCGAAGAGTTGATGAACGCCGACAAGAAGGTGATCGAAAACTGCCGGGCCCCCATGGAATACCGGAAATGGGAAAAGGGCCTGCTGCGGAAAGACGGCAAGCCCGGATTTGAAACCCCGTCCGGTAAGTTTGAAATTAAATCCAGTGTGCTGGAGCAGTATGGATATTGCGGCATCCCGAAATATGAAGAGTCTGTCGAAACACCCGTGGGCAACCCAAAACTGGCCGAACGATACCCGTTAATTTTAGGTACGGGACCGTTTAAGCCGGATATGAAATCCTGTTTGCGCGCAATACCGGCGTTTATTGAAAGATACCCCTATCCGGTTGTCCAGATAAATGAAAAAGACGCAAAAGAACGCGGGATTAAAATGGGGGACCAGGTGAGTATTAAAACCGCCCGGGGTTCTGTACGGATGCGGGCCCATGTCACCGCCAATATCATGGAAGGATTCGTGTATGCGCCGGTTGGCGGCGGCGGTCCCCAGGGTCCGGACGAATGGCAGCGGGCCAACGTCAACGTTTTGGCCGATATGGAGCAGTTCGATGAAATATCAGGTTTTCCTGTTTATAAAACATTGCTGTGCCAGATAGGGAAAAAGAAACGCAAACGAAAAGGCATCGCCGTCCAGGATCCCACCTTGGGTTGCGGGGGGTAAGGGCCGGGGAAAAGACGAACATCCAATCACGCCGCCGCGTGATTGGACGTTCATCTGTTTTTATGCTTCTATTCAGCCGCTCGTCAGCTTATAGGGCCAAGCCGTGATACCGCCCTCGATGAACGAAACGTTGCGAAAACCGGCGGCGGTTAATATCCGCTGGGCTTCATATCCCCGCATGCTGACCTTGCACAGGGTGATGATTTCACGGTCCCCGGGAAGTTCTTTCAGACGGGTTCGCACCTCCTCCAGGGGGATTTGGACCGTATCGTAGGGAAGTCTCGAATCGCGAATTTCATCCGGAGACCTGACATCCAGAAGGGTGATATTCCCCTGCTCGATCCGCCGGAGCGCCTCTTCTGCGGAGATCCCGATGGCAATACCATCGAGTTTGTTGATCAGGAGGTGGGCGGCGACGGCCAGGGGGTCGAGCGGCGGCGCATAGGGGGGCGCATAGCCGAAGTCGATATCCGTCAGCTCTTCCAGCGTTCCACCAAATCGAATCACGGTGGCGGCCACATCCAGGCGTTTGGATACGTCCCCCTTGCCGGTTATCTGAACCCCAAGCACCTTATGGTCCGACTTGGACGCAATCATTTTGATGATGATCTGCTGGGCTCCCGGCATATAGTGGGGACGGTCCGGGCCGGCGCAAACACCGGTGATATAGTCGATGCCCAGCGCCTTGACCTGTTTTTCACCCAGGCCCGTCCGGCCCAGGGTGATTTCAAAGGCTTTCACAATGGACGAACAGGAGATGCCGCCAAAGGGCACCTTCATTCCGGCGATATTATTGGCGATGATGCGTCCCACCTTGTTGGCGGTGGACCCGAGGGGCACATAAAGCGGGTCTTTGTATCCGGGCTGAATATACTGGGTGCTTGCACAGTCGCCACCGGCGTAGATATCCGGATCGCTGGTCTGACCGTATTCGTTCACGGTGATCCCCACTCCGCAGGCGAGTCCCGCCTCCTGCGCGAGCTTCATATTGGGCCGCGTCCCCACGGCAATCAGTACCATGTCGGCCGGGATCAGCTGCTTGTCCGTTCGTACGCCGGTGACCTTCGTGTCGCCTTCCAGGCCCATCACCTTTTCCCCGAGGACCAGGTTGACCCCGTTTTCTTTCAAATGATTGGCGCCGAGAAGTGCGATGTCGGCATCCAGAACGCCGGGCATCACCTGATCCATCATCTCCACCATGGTGACGTCGACGCCGTATTCGATCAGCGCACCGGCCATTTCTATACCGATAAACCCGGCACCCACGATAACGGTATGCCCCAGATGCTTTCGGGCGATATCCCGGGGCATGCTTTCGGCATCCCGGGGATGTGTCATGAACGAAACGTTTTCGAGGGACATGCCCGGGATCGGGGGGGAGAAGGGCGAGCCCCCGGTGGCCAGGACCAGCTTGTCATATTCGAGGCGTTCGATAGTGCCGTCCGACAGGTTTTTCACTTCCAGCTGCTTTTCCTCCCGAAGGATCCGGGTCGCTTCGCAGAGGCTTCGAACCGATACGCCTTTGACGGATTTGAAGAATTCCGGATTTCGGGGAACGCCCGCCGGTGTATTGACAAGATGACCGATGTCCGAAAACAGGCCCTCGACATAATAGGGCAGACCGCAGGCGCCGTAAGAGAGCAGATCCCCTTTTTCAATGATTGTAATTTCCGCTTCCGGTTTGATTCTTTTAAGGCGGGAAGCCACTTTCGGACCGCAGGCCACGCCTCCGACGACGAGTACTTTCAATGGGGTTGACATGGTGATAAGCTCCTTTCAAACATTTTGCCCGTTTTGAGCGGATACGGGAAAAAGTGATAATCAACATCCATACCATAAGCGCAGGGGACATTGGAGCTTTTTTTGGAGCCGGCATGAATCAACCCCAATGAGATGGATGGTCAGGGCGGTCGCATGTAAAATCGGATGAAGTAATTATCGGGGTCGCTATCGGTATCGGAATCGCTATCGGGCCTTTTTCGATCCCGATACCGATAGCGATAGCGACCCCGATTACATCGTCACATCTTCCATGCGATTGCCCTGGATGGATGGTGGCTTCGTGTAAGTGACAAACGAGTCTCCTCTCCGGTAAAGTTTGTCGCAACGTATTGCCTTGTGGCAATATCTTGCAATTTAAAGTTGCAAATATGCAACAATATATGGTCGGATAAATTGATTATACTTTTTTGTTTTTGAAAAAAACCAACAAGATGATAAATAAAACCGGATTTGCCCGGCGGGCACATACTTTGCAGGTTTTCCGGCTTTTTGCCGGGCCGGGCACTTGAGTCGCAAAAGTTGCCTTCGATGGCCAAGGAAAGGAACGAAAAAAATGGAAAAGAAGAGTAAAGGTGTTCAGATTGCAAACCAAATGCCGAAACAGGAGCCGACCCCGGAAGAAACGGCGGCCAAATCTCTGTCAAAGATACGTCATAAATTTTTGATCATGAGCGGTAAGGGCGGGGTTGGGAAAACCAGCACCTCGGTGAATCTCGCGATTGCCCTCGCCCGGATGGGCCATAAGGTGGGACTCCTGGACGTGGATCTGCATGGACCCGATATCCCGAAAATGTTGGGGTTGGAAGGAACCTTGGAGATCAGCCAGAATCGGAAGCTCCAACCCAAGCGGTTTTCCGAGAATCTGTGTGCGGTTTCCATCGAATCACTGCTGCCCGACAGGGATGAGGCGGTGATCTGGCGGGGACCCGTAAAATACAACGCCATCCGGCAGTTTATCGAAGAAGTGGAATGGGGGGATCTTGACTATCTGATCATCGATGCCCCCCCGGGTACCGGAGACGAGCCTCTGACCATTGCACAGCTCATCAAGGACGCAAAGGCGATTATCGTGACGACCCCCCAGGAGGTCGCCCTGGCCGATGTGCGGAAATCCATCAGTTTCTGCCGCCGCGTCCAGTTGGATATTTTCGGGCTGATTGAGAATATGAGTGGTTTTGTTTGTCCCCATTGCGGTGAGGCAGTGGATATACTTGGAAACGGCGGCGGAGAAAAAACAGCCAAAGCCACGGGGATCTCTTTTCTCGGGAGAATCCCCTTTGACCCCAGAATGGTATCCTGCAGTGATTCTGGAATTTCGTTTCAGGACCAGCATGAGGATGCCGAGGCTGCGAAAGCTTTTATCAGCGTGGCCGAGAAGATGAGTTCGATCTGATATGATGAATATTACTTGTGAAAAACGATATGCACTCCGGGCCGTGTTTGAGCTGGCAAAACGAGACGGTAACGGCCCGGTGAAGGGGGCCGAGATCGCGGAGGCCCAGGCGATACCGGTAAGGTTTCTTGAAGTAATCTTGAGCAAACTGAAACGCATCGGCCTTGTCAATTCGAAACGGGGGTATCAGGGGGGATACACCCTCGGACGATCCCCCAACGAGATTACGGTGGACAGCGTGTTTGAACCCCTGAACACGACTCCCTGCAAGGGCGGGACAGGACACTGCGCGGAGCAGAAGGAATGCCCTTTTTCCAGCGGATGTGTTTTTCTGCCTCTGTGGGACAAGGTCAGGACATCCGTTGAGGATGTATATCGCAGAACAACCATTCAAGATCTGCTTGACAACGAGACGCCTTTGTCGGTGAATCTGAACTAGGGTGAACAGCAAAGGCACAAAGGCACAGAGGCACAGAGGGACAGCGGCAAAGCGGCAAGTTGTTATAAAGTGAGCCCGAGCCCGTGATGCTTGTTGCGCCCGTATTTGAATAAGATTCCGCTTCCCCCCAATAGAGCAACGGAAATGCGGTCCCTGGAAAGAGGGGCCGCATTTTTTCAGTTTCATTGACTCGTTCTGTTTATATGGTATAAGCATGTGTATTTCCTTCGTGTACCCCTCAAGGGGGTATTAAACAGAATCCTTCGTGCGCTTTGTGGCTGAACTCAATTGATTTGAATACCACGAAGCGCACGAAGAGCACGAAGACTGCAAACATATCAGGATTTATATGCGAAAGGATATTCAGTATGAACGTAAAACTCGATACCAGCATGGGGGAGATCGTTATTGAACTCAACGAGGAAAAGGCGCCGAAGACAGCGGCCAATTTCATCAGCTACGTGGAAAGCGGTCATTACGACGGCACTATTTTCCACCGGGTTATTGACGGTTTCATGATCCAGGGCGGCGGCATGACCGAGGACATGAAGGAGAAAGACACCGGAGCGCCCATTGACAATGAAGCCGACAACGGCCTTTCCAACGATGCCTATACCGTTGCCATGGCCCGCACCATGGATCCCCATAGCGCCACCGCCCAGTTTTTCATCAATGTCAAAAAGAATGATTTCCTGAACCACACCGGAAAGCATCCCCAGGGATGGGGCTATGCCGTGTTCGGAAAGGTGGTGAAGGGCCACGGGGTCGTCAACAAGATCAAGGGGGTTTCCACGGGCCGGAAGGGGATGCACGACGATGTGCCCACGACAGCGGTGGTGATCAATAAGGCGGAAGTGGTGCCTGAGAGCTGATAGCTCATGGCTCATAGCTCATAGGAAAGACATGGAGTAATGAGCATAGGCCCTTTCTCAGAAATACGCACGCAGGTAGTGTGGGCTGCGAAAGCGTTTGAAATACAAGAAGGTATTTACTATCAGCTATGAGCTATCAGCTTACGCCTCCGGCGGATTGGGGAGTAGTTAATTCGTGACTGAAATTTTAACAGCCGAAGGGTTGTCAAAAGCATTCGGAAGCGTCCAAGCCGTGACGGATATGTCCATGGATGTCCGGAAAGGGGAAATCCTCGGCATTCTGGGCCCCAACGGGTCCGGGAAAACCACCCTGTTCAATCTGCTGACCGGTGTTTATAAGCCGGATAGGGGGCGGGTGGTGTTCAACGGGCGGGATATCACGGCGATCTCCGTTCACCAGAGGGTTCGCCTGGGAATCGGCCGTACCTATCAAATCCCCAGGCCCTTCGGCAATATGACGGTCCTTGAAAATCTCCTGGTGGCGGCAACCCAGGGCGGTCGGCAGAGCGAAAAGGCGGCCCGGGGAGAAGTCGACGAAACCCTCGAAATGACGGGCCTGACTTCCCTGAAATATCAATTTGCCCGAAGCCTGACCCTGTTGGATCGAAAACGTCTCGAAACCGCCCGGGCCCTGGCCACCCGGCCACATCTTCTGCTTCTGGACGAAATTGCCGGAGGCCTCACCGAAGCGGAAGCGCATCAGGTCCTTAAGATTATCCGATCGGTGAACGAGAAGGGCGTTACCATTATCTGGATCGAACATCTCATGGCCATGATGGAGGGCGTGGATCGTATCCTGGCGCTGGATCAGGGGCGGCACCTGCTGTGTGGAAGCCCCAAGGAGGTTATGTCCAGCGAGGAAGTGGTGGCATGCTATATGGGAGTGGAAGAGGATTCATGAGTTCGACCTGCCTCGGCATCCAAAATTTGAGCGTTCATTATGGAGATCTGCAAGCCCTGTGGGATATTTCCCTTTCCATCCCGACCGGCCGGATCGTATCGATCATCGGTGCCAACGGTGCGGGCAAATCGACACTTCTCAAGGCCATTGCCGGCGCTCTGCCGCCCACAAGCGGCGAGATTGTGCATGACGGCCGGACGATCAACGGTTTCAAACCCTACCAGACACTTTCCCGCGGGATTGCCATGGTACCGGAGGGCCGGCGGATTTTTCCACGGCTGACGGTGGAGGAGAATTTGCAGGTGGGGGCATATCTTCCCCGAACCCGGAAAAATGCCCGGCAGGTAATGGAAAAGGTGTATCACCTGTTTCCGGTGCTTCGGGCGCGAGCCCGGCAGATGGGCACGAACCTGAGCGGCGGGGAGCAGCAGATGCTGGCCATTGGCCGGGCGCTCATGAGCGAGCCCACGGTGATCTTGTTCGACGAAATTTCCCTGGGACTTGCGCCGAGGATTATCAAGGATATTTATGTCTCGCTTCTGGAGATCAATCAGACCGGTGTCACCATGGTGATCGTGGAGCAGGATGTCCAGAGGAGTCTTAAAACCGCTGAATACGCCTACGTGATGCAGGAGGGCCGGATCGCGCTGGAAGGCCGGCCGGGAGAGTTGACCGAGGAGGCGGTACGCAAAGCCTATTTCGGTGTGTGAACAGCAGTCGAATTTGAATGTCATAAAGCTGGAAGATCGGTTAAAAAATATTCCACCACAGAGAGCACAGAGGACACAGAGAAATACTAAATTCCTTTTTTTTATGTTTCATCTCTGTGCTCTCTGTGGCCTCTGTGGTAAAAATACTTTTTGACAGGCCATAAATCCTAAAATTCCCACAAGGGAACATGGTGTAATGGAAATACTCCAATCGCTAATTAACGGAATTCTACTGGGTGGGATTTATGCAGCCGTGGGGATCGGCCTGTCCATGATCTTCGGGATCGTGCGGATGGTCAACCTGGCCCACGGAGACCTGATGATCCTCGCTGCTTATCTGGCCCTGGCGCTCATGGGGGCTTTCGGGATCGATCCCTATGTGTCGCTCGTCGGCGTTATTCCGATCATGTTCGTTGTCGGGTACCTGCTCCAGATGTTTGTTCTCAACCGGGTGCTGGGAAAGGGAATGGAGCCGCCGCTGATCGTGGCTTTCGGCCTGTCCATTATTCTCCAGAACGCACTGCTTCTGGTATTTTCTCCGGATGACCGGTCCCTTGAAACCGTCATCTCCACGGGAAGTATCCATATCACCGAATCGCTGGGCGTGCCGACGATCTCCCTGGTGGGGTTTCTGGTGGGGGGGCTGGTGATTGTGCTGCTGCAGCTTTTGTTTCGGTATACTTCCCTCGGCCGGGCCATTCGCGCGGCTTCGGACGATGAAGAGGCTGCCCAGTATATGGGGATCAATACACGAAAAATATTCTCCATTGCCATGGGCATTGCCATGGTGACCGCGGCGGTGGCGGGAATATTGATCGGAACCACTTACTCTTTCAATCCCGCCACCGGGCCCCAGTATCTCATCATCGCATTCGGCGTTGTGATCATCGGCGGGGCGGGAAGCATGCTCGGCACTTTCGTGGGCGGTATGATCCTGGGACTTGCCCAGCTTTTCGGCGCTTATTTTTTCGGAACCGGATACCAGCTCCTGACGGGCTACTTGATACTTCTCATCGTGCTGGCCCTGCGGCCCCAGGGCATCTTCGGCAGAAAAGAGAGGAGCGCGTGATTCGGGCGAGAGGAACCTATATCGCTATAGCTTTACTGGTGGGGTTTCTATTGACGGTTCCCCTCTGGGCTTCGAGTTACATGATGTACATCATCATGCTTTTCGGATTATACCTTTCGCTTTCGCAGATGTGGAATCTTCTGGCCGGGTATTCCGGCCTCATTTCCCTCGGGCAGCAGATTTTTATCGGCATGGGGGGCTACACGCTCGGTGTGCTCATGATGTATTACGGTTGGCCCGTGTGGCTTGCAATTCCGGCGGGCGCGGCTGTCAGCGCCCTCTTTGCCCTGGTTATTTCCATCCCTATTTTTCGAATGAGCGGGGTCTATTTCGCCATCGGCACCTGGATTGTGGCCGAGTCCCTGAAACTCTGGTTCGAAAACTGGCGTTTCACAGGTATGGCCCAGCGGTTCGTGATCACCCCCGTTCTCTCGAACACTCAGCTTTACTACGCGGCGGTGCTGATGGGTATTGCCTCGGTGGCGGTGGTCTATTTTCTGCTTCGCTCCCGTCTGGGGCTGAGTCTGATGGCCATGCGGGACGACGAAGGGGCTTCGGAGGGGGTGGGGATCAACCGTTTCCGTTCCAAACTCATCTGCTTTCTGGTGGCTTCGTTTGTTACGGGCATCACCGCCGGCATCCTGTTTCTGGACCAGGGGGCGATCATCCCCAAAACGGCTTTCGGCATTGACTGGACCGTTTACCTGTGTTTTATCGTAATCATCGGCGGGATCGGGACCATCGAAGGGCCCATTGTGGGGGCGATCATCTATGTGGTGCTCCAGCAGTATTTCGCTGAATACACCAGCATCAGCCTGCTCCTCCTGGGCGGTGTATCGGTCCTGACCATGCTCGTGGCGCCCAAAGGCATCATGGGAACGATCCAGGAAAAACTCGGTTTCGAGCTTCTGTCACCGAGGAGATTTTGAGGACTCGATAGAAAAGCAAAATCATATTTCTCCCGCAGAGGCGCAGAGACGCAGAGGAAGACAATAAAAAAACAAGAAATGTCTCACGCAAAGCCGCAAAGGCGCCAAGAACGTCAGGGAAGAAAAAAATTGAATCAAGTTAAGGCGCTGAGCTGAAAACATTTTTTCTTTCATTAAAATTTAAAAACGTAGTTGGTTTTTCTTCGCGCCTTTGCGGCTTTGCGTGAGACCCGTATTTCTTATCTAAATTTTTTACAGCGGTTGCAGTTCTCTGCGGCCCTGCGTCTCTGCGGGAGGATCGCTTTTATTCTTTTTCGATAAGGAGGAGTGCCATGGTAAAAGACGATATCGGTAACGAGCAGGCTGGAGTCACTCGGCGTGGGTTTATCAAAACGTCTGCGGCAGGAGCCGTGGCGGCGGCTGCGACCCTGTCCGGGGTGTCGATGATGGGGTGCGGGAAATCTTCCTCGAAGAAGGATCACATTCTGGTGGGGTTCTGTAACCCCTCCACGGGCTCACTGGCGGCCTTCGGCGAGCCGTCTCCGTTTATCGACAACCTGGCCCTGGCCGAGATTAACAAGGATGGCGGCATCTACATCAAATCCCTTGACCGGAAACTGCCGGTGAAGCTGAAGATGCTCGACTCCCAGTCCGATCCCCTCAAGGCGGCGGACCTCTCGGCGCGTCTCATCCTGAAGGACAAGGTGGATGTGATGCTTGCGCTTCATACGCCGAACATGGTGAACTCCGTGTCCGCCAACTGCGAACGATACAAGGTCCCGTGTATCGCGCTGGACTGTCCCCTGGAGCCGTGGCTTGCGGCCGGTCCCTACAAATGGACCCATCTTGCTTTCTGGTCTCTGAAACAAGACCTGTTTCCCGTTTGCGACGGTCTATGGTCCGAGATACCGACCAACAAGGTGGTGGGACTCATCGCCAACAATGATCCCGACGGCATTTCCTTCGGCGGCATCTTTAAGGAGCTTTTGCCCGGAAAGGGTTACAAGGTGGTGGATCCCGGCACCTTCCCCTACGGCACCCAGGATTTTACCGCGCTGATCAATACCTGGAAAAAAGAGAACGTGGAGATTCTGTTCGGAAACGTCATTACCCCCGATTTCGTCACCTGCTGGCGCCAGTGCAAACAGATGGGGTTTTCACCGAAAATCGCATTCGTCAGCCGGGCCATCCTTTTTCCGGCCGCCGTGGAAGCCCTGGGCGGGGATCTGGCCCTGGGATTGACCTCCGAACTGTGGTGGGGCCCCCATCATCCCTTCTCCTCTTCCTTGACCGGGGAAAGCGCCAAAGATCTGTGCGATGCTTACACGAAAGAGACCGGCAAGCAGTGGTCCCAGCCCATCGGCTTCAAGCATGCGGCCTACGAGATCCTCGCCGACTCACTCAAGCGGGCCGCCAGCCTGGACAAGGAAGAAATCCGCCAGGCCGTTGCCGCCACGGATCTCGACACCATTGTGGGCCATGTGAAGTACAACCAGGAGAATTACAGCCGCACGCCGCTGGTGGGCGGCCAGTGGGTGAAAGGGGATACATTCCCCTGGAAGCTCAACGTGGTCTACAACAAGGAACATCCCGAGAT
>JBECKW010000047.1:0-4777 GCA_040235505.1 Desulfobacterales bacterium | reverse complement strand
TCGTAAAGCCGGGTGGCAAATGCCGTGGCAACGAGAAAAATCACCGCAACGATCAGAAGAAAGGGCCACATCAGCTTGGCCGTGGCGGTGGCCCGGCCGTTCAGGGCGCCGTCCGTCCGGGCACTGAGCCACAGAGCGCCGTGCTCCAGGAAAAGCAGCAGAAACAGCACGCCCCCCAGAAGTCCATAAGGGTTAAGCAGGGTAAAGAGTGTCCCCTGGTAGATGCCTGTGCCGTCAAAGGGAATGCCCTGAAAAATGTTGGCAAAAGCCACACCGAAGAGAAGCGCCGGCAGGCCGCTTCCAAGAAAAATACACAGATCCCAGAGTCTGCGCCACGCGGGGCTTTCGACCTTTCCCCTGAATTCGAAGGAAACCCCCCGCAGGATAAGGGCAAAGAGAATCAGCATCAGCGCCGAATACAGCGAGGAGAACATGACGGCATACACCTTCGGAAACGCGGCGAAGGTTACCCCGCCCGCCGTCAGCAGCCACACCTCGTTGCCGTCCCAGAGAGGCCCAATGGCGTTGATCATGATCCGTTTGTCTTCTTCGGATTTTCCCAGGAAGGGAAGCAATGCACCGACCCCGAAATCAAATCCGTCGGTCATGAAAAACACCGCCCATAAAAGCCCCCACAAGAAAAACCATATGGATTGAAGTATCATCGCTTATCTCCTTTCTATAAACTCTATGCACTCGCAGTATTCTGCATCTCCGCCGGTCCCGCTTTCACGTGCTTCACAATAAGGTAATATCCGGCGATGCCCAGCAGTCCGTAGACCAGAATAAATGCAATGAAGGAAACCAGCACCTGACTTCCAGCGACGGGGGAAGATGCGTCCGAGGTTCGCATCAGTCCGTATACGATCCAGGGTTGACGACCCACTTCGGCCAGAACCCACCCGAGTTCCACGGCGATGTAGGGAAGCGGTATGGAAAAAAGCATGAGTTTCAGGTATCGGGGGGATTCGACCAGGCGTTTTCGTTTCAGCCAGCCGATGAGGGTGACAATGGGAAAGTAGACGCCGAGCAGTACCATGAGTTTGAAGGATACGGTCGTGATCAGCACCGGCGGCCGGTCTGCCTTGGGGAAGTCATCGAGACCGGTGACTTTCGCGTTGATATCGTGGTGGGCCAGGAGGCTCAATAGGCCGGGAATCGCCAGGAATTCATATTTGTTTTTCCCGTTTTTCTGGTCCGGGAGGGCGAAGAGATACTCCGGGGCCCGGGAAGAGGTCTCCCAGTGAGACGTCATGGCCGCCAGTTTCGTGGGCTGCTTTTCGGCAAGATCTGTCGCATGAAGATGGCCCTCGAACACTTCGACAAATGAAAAAACCAGTCCGAAGGCCAGCGCAATTCGAAAGGAGCGGGTAAAAAAATCCACATGCTTTTTTTTAAGAAGGTAATAGGCGCTGATGCCCATCACGAAAAATGCACTCAGGATATAGGCCGCACTGGCCGTGTGGATGAACTCCAGCACGGCAAACGGCTGAAAGACCACGGCCGCAAAATCGGTCAGTTCCGCCCGTCCGTTTTGGATCGTATAGCCCACCGGGTGCTGCATCCAGGCATTGGCCGTGAGAATCCAGATGGCCGACAGGGTGGAAGCCCCGGCCACAAACCACATGACCACGGCATGGGCCTTTGGGGAAAGCTTTTTCCATCCGAAGATCCAGACACCGATGAAGGTCGACTCCAGAAAGAAAGCCGCCGATGCCTCGATGGCCAGAAGGGGTCCAAACACATCCCCCACGTAAGCGGAATACCGCGACCAGTTGGTGCCGAACTGAAATTCCAGGGTGATACCGGTAACAATGCCCAGGGCAAAATTGATCAGGAAGATTTTGCCCCAGAACCGGGTCATGGAAAGGTAGGTTTCGTCCCCGGTTCGGACATATCGTGTTTCCATATAGGCCACCAGGAGCGAGAGCCCCAGGGTCAGGGGAACAAACAGAAAATGAAACATGGTGGCGGCCGCAAACTGCAGGCGGGATAAAAACAGCGGATCCATTTTATCGCTCCTTTATAATAAGGTTATCGAGAGCCCGGCACGGGGCGGCGTTTTGAAAATAGCTAATCAGTCATCGCCTGGAATGCAGGCGGATTCCAGGCCTTCCAAAGCGGTCATGCTGAGCTGCCGAAAATCGGCATCTCCCAGGGTCTGGCGAAGCCCGCTGCGCGCTTTTTCCCAGACAGAGTGAACAGCGCAGGTGGGGCTTCGGCGACAGGACCGGGGGCTCATGATGCAATCGTTTAAAAAAATCTCACCCATAACGGCCTCGATGACTTCAAGCAGGTTGATGGATTCGGGTGCGCGAAAGAGCCGCAGCCCCCCCCGGGCACCCTGAAGAATCTCCATAATGCCTGCCCGGGCAAGCTGCTGAGCGATTTTTCCCAGAAATTGGTCCGGAATTTCCATATTCCGGGATATCTCTTTTCTTGAAATCACCGATTTTTCCGGTTGCCGAGACATATACAGCACACAGCGAACAGCGTATTCGGCGGCTCTGGTAAGACGCATAAAGGCTCCATGGGGGTCGAAGATGACAAATAAGATGCTATTTGTCCTATATAGAATAGACGAATTTTCCTGTCAATCAAAAACCTCATTTTCCATAATAGGCTTGTAATCCGATGTCATGAAGGTGTATTTTTAAGTATTTATTCCGGAATATGAGGCCGTCATGCCTGAGAGTACCGCTGAGCATAAGAAATTGTCAGCTATCGTGAACATGCTGCCGGGCTTTATCTTCGTACAGGATAAAGACTGCAATATCGAGTTCTGCAACCGGGAATTTATAAAACACTTCGGTGAGCCACATGGTCGCAAGTGTTTCGAAATATTTCATGATGCTTCCGCCCCCTGCGATTCCTGTGTGGCCAGAAAGGTGCTGGAAACCAAAAAGGAGCATTCTTTCCGGCGACAGAGTACGTCAGGGCGGTTTTTTATGCTCTATTACGATTTTTTTGAAGATGTGGACGGTACGCTGAAGATACTGGGCGCCGGAATCGATATCAGCCAGCAGGTGGCGGCCAGCAGGGCACTGAAAGAGAGTGAGGAAAGATACAGGCATCTCTATGAACGTACACCGGTCATGCTTCATGCCATCGATACCCAAGGTACGATTGTTCATGTAAGCGATATGTGGCTTGAAAGCATGGGGTATTCCAGGGAAGAAGTTATCGGTCGAAACTTTCTGGAGTTTCTTTCGGACGGATCCGGTCAACCGAATGAACGCAACGCCTTTTCGGATCTGATTCGAACCGGCATGTGCA
Organism: Desulfobacterales bacterium; assembly: GCA_040235505.1. Lineage (GTDB taxonomy): Bacteria > Desulfobacterota > Desulfobacteria > Desulfobacterales > JAFDDL01 > JBECKW01. Next base: position 1,501 of record JBECKW010000047.1, on the reverse strand, counting down.
CAAATGTCCATTACCAGTATGTGCCGAAAGATAAAGACATCATGGATGTTTTCGTATCGGCCGCCACCGAAAGGGATGCAGAGGGCAATATTTACCGGATTTTTGCAGTTTCAAATGATGTCACCGAGCGGCTGAAAGCGGAAAAGGCACTTCGCAGGATTCATGAAGACCTGGAAAACCAGGTTCATAAGAGAACGGAAGCCTATCTGCGTTCCGCGGAAAAGCTCCGGCAGGAAATCGATGAAAGAAAGTTGACCGAAGATGCCCTGAGGCGATCCGAAAAAAAATACAGCACGCTTGTGGAAAATTCCCTTACCGGAATTTATATCAAACAGGATGGAAACATTGTTTTTGCAAACGAGCGGTTTTGCAATATTCACGGATATACCCAGCAGGAGATGCTCGGAATTGAATCCTGGCGGCTTGTCCATCCCTCGGACAGGGCCACTGTGGAAGAATACGGCCGTAAGCGGTTGCAAGGGGACGAGGCCCCGAGCCAGTACGAAGCCAGGGGACTCACCAAAGATCACCGGGTGATCTGGGTTGTTCGAAACAATACGCGCATCCTGTATAGAGGTCGTCCCGCAATTCTCGGGAACATGGTGGACATTACCCGCCGCAAGCGAATTGAAAGTCATCTTCGCAGGTCGGAAAAAGAACTTCGAATGCTCTCCACACGACTTTTGACTGCCCAGGAGAACGAAAGAAAGCGCATTGCCCTGGAACTTCATGATACGGTCGCCCAAAGCTTGGTTACCATCAAATTTACACTTGCCCAGAAATTGAAACAACTGGGGAACCCGCCACCATCGGAAGGGGTCACCATCGAATCGATTATCAACCTGGTTCAGTCCAACATTACCGAAGTTCGCAGGCTCATGACGGCGCTTCGACCTTCCCTGCTTGACGATCTGGGTATTCTGGCCACCATCAACTGGCATTGTCGGGAGTTTCAGACGATTTACAAAAATATAGAAATTGAAAAAGAAGTGAATGTTTCGGAAGAGGATGTTCCCCATGATTTAAAAATCATCATTTTCCGGATACTTCAGGAAGCCATGTACAACATCGCCAAACACAGCGAGGCCAGCCGCCTGGTTTTATATCTGAACAAGCAGAACGGAACGCTGGAGCTTTCCGTAAAAGACAACGGGAAGGGGTTTAATTACCAGGAACTCCTATCGGATATGACGAACAACAAAGGGCTTGGGATGCTGGGCATGCGGGAGCGAGCCGAGCAATCATTTGGTACTTTTACCGTGATTTCGAAAAAAAATGAAGGAACCCACATCCGGGCGGTCTGGCAGGTGGGGTGAAAGATTAATACGTCGCCATTCCCCGGTAGTTTTTATAGTCGATATCGTATTTTTTCATTTTGTAGCCGATTTTCCGGACGGTGGTTTTCAGGATCCCGGCTGCGGTGGTGATGTTGCCATGGGCGTTTTTAAGGGCATCGAGAATCATCTCTTTCTCAAGGTTGTCCAGGGCGCTTTCCAGCGAG
>JBECKW010000018.1:0-2956 GCA_040235505.1 Desulfobacterales bacterium | reverse complement strand
TTGCCGACGTCTACCCATTTGCCGGTGTTGACCTGTTTTAAAAACTCAACTCCGGTAAAAACATTTTCTGCGTCTTTTCCGGGAACGTTAATGGACACACCTTTTTGGGCACCCAGCCCTAAAAATACAGCATCATATTCATTTCGCAATTGATCCAAGGGTATGTTGACACCGACCTTGACATTACACTCCAGTTCAATGCCTAAGCGGAGAATATTGTCAATTTCTTGTTTCAAAATATAATTCGGTTGCCGGTAGGATGGAATCCCATAACGCATCATACCGCCGGGTTCGCTGTTGGCCTCATATATCTTTACCTGGAACCCTCTTTTGGCCAGATGAAAGGCGCAGGATAAACCCGCCGGTCCGGAACCGATGACCGCCACTCTTTCTTTTCTGGTATCGATCAGTTTCTTGTGTTGCAGGTTATTCTCCAGACCAAAATCACCAATGGCGCGTTCTGCACAGTTTATGGCCAGGGGTTCATCAAAATCCCGTCGATTGCATCCCCCTTCACAAGGGTGGGGACAAACTCTGCCGCAGACTGCCGGAAAGGGGTTGGTGCGTGTCAAAATATGCCACGCCTGTTCATAATCTTTGCTTTCGGCAAGGACCCTGAGAAAGCCCCGGATGTCGTTGCCTGCTGGACAAGCGTGATTGCATGGCGGCGTATGCATAACATTGATGGGCATCAGGGTCCGCCATGATCCGGTTTTATAAGGAACGACGTTCCGTAATTCCATGACCAATCCTAAAGGTAGCTTTTCCATTATAAATTAAACCTCTCTATATTTTGGTTGGCGATTTCTTGAATTTCGGCGATGACTTTCGGAGATCCGCCTTTTCTGAACAGATGGCTGAACCGGCCCTGTAATTTCAAATACTCTTCCACAGGAACCTTGGCTCGGATCTTTCTAACATTGGTCAGCTTCCCGTCAATGATTTCATATATGGGGAACAGACCGGTATCTTTTGCCAGCCGGCAGATCTGCACGGTGAGTTCACCGGGATGGCCCCAGCCTAAGGGGCAGGGCGCCAGGATATGAATATATTTGGGGCCTTCAATGGAAAGGGCGGTCTTGACTTTGCGTTGCAGGTCCCTGAAGTCATCGACTGTGGCAGTGGCCACATACGGAATACCGTGATCCGCTGCAATCAACGGCAGATTTTTTTTCCTTGTTTTGTTGCCTGTGGGGGTTGTGGTCGTTCGGGCGCCAAACGGCGTAAAACTGGATCGCTGAACCCCGGTGTTCATGTAGGCTTCGTTGTCGTAGCAGACATAGAGCACATTATGACCCCGTTCAAACATGCCGCTAATACTCTGAAATCCAATGTCCGCCGTACTGCCGTCACCGCCCTGGGCGATGATATTGACCGGTCCTTTCTTCAGCGCTTTGTAAGCGGCTTCCACACCGGATGCTACCGCCGATGCATTCTCGAAAAGGCTGTGCAAAAACGGAACACGCCAGGCCGGGTCAGGATAGGGCGAGCTGAATACTTCCAGACAGCCCGTGGCAACACAGGCGATGGTGTTTTCACCGGAAGCATCCTGAACCAGACGGGCGGCCAGGGCTTGGCCGCAACCGCCACATGCGCGGTGTCCGCTGCCAAACAGATCTTTTTTCTCTACTTTGTTGAGTTCTTCAGCACTTATAGTCATGATTATAAATCCTTTTTGGATATCAATTCTTTCTTTAGGCCTAAAAATCCCAATTCCACCGGCTCTTTTTCGACCTTTTCCACCATGTAGCGAAGGTCGTTCTTCGTAATATTACGGCCCCCCAATCCTGAGATAAAGCTGCTGATATTACGATCTTTCTTCTCGTGACGCGGAAACGACCAGCGCACATCGCTGGCCAGAATCCCGCCTCGTCCTAAGGAAATGGATTTTTCGACCACAACGATGTTCATCTTGTTTTTTAAGGTGTTGTATACTTCTTTTCGCGGAAACGGACGGTAGGAGCAGATTTGCAGAAGACCCACCTTCTTGCCCTCTTCTTCAAGCTGATCGATGAGGTCTTTAATCGTACCTACCAGAGACCCCATTGATATGATCACCACCTCGGCGTCTTTTAATTTATAGGTCTTGATGAAACCGCCGCTGTCCCTGCCGAAGGTTTTTTTAAAATCTCCGCTGACCTTCTTGATGGTCTTTTCGGATTTTTCCATGGCACGGTGTAAAATATACCGGGTCTCTAAATAAAAACGAGGATCTGCAAAAAGACCAATACCTCTTGGCCAACGAGGATCCACGATATTCGTTGGTTTAAACGGTGGCAAAAAGCTGTCAACCTGTTTTTGATCCGGAATATCCACCTGTTCGAAGGCATGAGTTAGAATAAAGCCGTCCATGCAAACCATGACCGGCAAATGGGTCTCTTCCGCTATTTTAAACGCCTGGATGTGCAAATCGGCTGCTTCCTGGTTGTCCTCCGCATGGAGTTGAATCCAGCCGGAATCCCTCAAGGCCATGGAATCCTGTTGATCGTTCCAAATACTCAAGGGGGCCGATATCGCCCTGTTCGCGATGGTAAACACAATGGGAAGACGCATTCCCGCGATACAGTAAATTACCTCACTCATCAGCAATAAACCCTGAGAGGTCGTTGCCGAATAGGCACGGGCGCCGGCAGCACTGGCACCTAATACAACAGATGCCGCGGAAAATTCGCTTTCCACATTTACATATTCTGCGTCCAGTTCCCCCTTCCCGACAATACTGGCCAGATCTTCCACAATATGCGTTTGCGGCGTAATCGGATAAGCGGAGATAACATTTGGTCGGCACTTGGCCACTACCTCTGCCACAGCATGAGATCCTTCAACTTGTTTAAGCATAAAACTACCTCTTCTTTATGATTTCATGGGCCCGTTCAAGGGCGGCCACATTGTTTTCACCCACCCTTCCGGGAAATTTTGCCATAATTGCTTCCTGTACGGCGTCCAGACTCACCAG
>JBECKW010000340.1:0-31261 GCA_040235505.1 Desulfobacterales bacterium | reverse complement strand
AACCTGGAACTTGAAACGCCGTTGTTTTTTTAACCTGTCCCTCTCCGCTCCTCGGCTCTTCCTAACGTCCGCTCTTCCCGCCGTTCCGCCTCTAATTTATGCCCACGCCTTTTCAGCGGCGGCATTTCTGCCGGAGATGCGGCCCCAGACAAAACATTCACAATAGTTTGCCCCGTTCATATTATAGACCTGGCCATGTATATGCCCGAGAGATCCTGCTGAATACAGCCTCCCGATCGGTTTATCGTCCGCTCCCATTACCTGGCCCTTTGCATTCCGTTTCGGACCCCCAAGGGTGCTGAACCCTCCGGGCCAATATCTGACCGCATAGAAGGGGGGCGTGGCTATCTTGACCATTTCTCTGGCCGGCCTGCCGAAATCTTTATCCTCCCCAGTCTCGCAGAATTCGTTCCATCTGTTTACCGCCGCCTCTAATTTCTCAGCCGGCAGTTCCGGCCCCGCGATGACCTCGGCAAGCCCCCTGATGGTATCCGCCTTCATAATCCAACCCTTTTCTATCTCCGCACTGTTGTCCTGGCTCCACCCACCGTCATCCGCACCCCATTCAGAGGCATTGCCGCCCAGGCGCTTTGGTGTTATGACGTTTGCCATTCCCGCCCATCCCGCAATCGGGCCCGCCTTTCTGGTGGTTTCATCAAAGATAAGATAGTGGGGCGACAAAGGGTATTCAGGATCCTTGCGATTTCTTCTCCAATCCCACATCACCATCCCCATAAACGATTTATGGGCATCCCATGCGCCGCGCATACTTTCGGCAACGAACCGTTCGCCGTATTTGTTGACCCAGATAAATCCATTGGCCTTGGTGGAGGGATACATCCAGGCCATCGGCATCGGCGGCGTCTCTATGGCAGCAGAGGCCGAGGCGATGAGGTTCATATGCCACAGGTCTGCGCCGACTGCCTGGGCCATCTTGATGCCGTCACCGGTGTTATATTTCCAGCCGGTAAATTTAATGGTCGTCGGCCTCAAGTAGTTTTTTTTCATCTCTTCGTTAAACTCGAAACCGCCGGTACAGAGAATCACCCCCTTCCTGGCTTTGACAAACATCTCCTTCCCTTCGCTGTCCGCCTTTACCCCCAGGATCTCCTTTGTTGCGCAATCCTGTACCAGCTCCTTTGCCGGGGAGTTGAACATGATTTCGATGCCCCTGTCCTTCATCTGCTTTTCAATGACCTCGTACCAGGCCGTCCCCCATCCGGTCATGATTGCAGTGCCCACACCGTCAGCGCCGGGGAATTCCGGATAGTCTCCTCCGCTGAGTGCCCCGTCTTGAGTCCTTCTTCCGAACGGTGCGTTGGCAACGCCCATCTTATCGAGCCACTCCCTGTTATGGACCATTTCATCCGCCCAGGCCTGGCAGACATCCATTGGGGTCGTTCCATTACATGCATAATGGAGATATTTGGCCGCATCATCCTTTTTTTCCGGGGTCGAATAGGTGAACTGGGCACCGCCCACCCGGCTGTTGCCGCCCCCCTCGGGGGCCTTCTCCAGGATGATCACCTTGGCCCCTGCATCGTGGGCGGTAATGGCCGCGGTGGTCCCGGCCCCCCCGCACCCCACCACCACAACATCCGCCTCCCGGTCCCACTTCCCGGGAAGCCCCGCTGCGATCGCCGGCCCTGCGGCCAGCCCGGTCAGGGCGGTGGCCCCGACGCCCGCGGCGGTTGTCTTGATGAAATCCCTTCGGGTGAAATCCTTTCCGTCCGGTCTGCCAGGTTTCATGAGATCTGTCTCCATTTTTTTCTTATTTCAAATGCCTGTCCAGGAACTCGAAAATCGTGTTCATGTTTTCAGGTGTGTTGAACGCATCACCGCCGCCGTGCCCGCCTTCCGGAAACACCACCACGGATACGTTCTGCTCTCCGATCACCGGCTTGAGCTTGTCTGCGAAGTCGGTGGCCTGGGAGACCGGTACGGAGTTGTCCCTGACGCCGTATTCAAGAAGAATCGGTGCCGCGTCTTTCCCGATATAGGTTTCCGGGTTGGCGGCCCGGACCCGGTTCGGAACGGTGTCGATGGAGGCTCCCAGGAGGGAGGATTCCGGTCCCGAGGCCTCGCTGTGGGCGGCGAAGTCCGTAAAACCGGCCTTTCGAAGCCCCTCGTCCATGGTGAGAAAGTTGATCGGGCCCGAGACGCAGACCACCGCCTGAACGCGGCTCGACTCGCCGGGATTTCCGAGGGCGGGGTCATCGAATTTTGCCACCGATCCCGTGGTGCCCAGGAGCGCCACCAGGTGCCCTCCCGAGGAACTGCCCCAGGCACCGATTTTTCCGGTGCGGAGTCGATACTTGCCGCCGTTTGCCCGGATCCACCGGATGGCCGCCTTCACGTCCTGTATCTGGGCGGGAAACAGGGCTTCACTTGCGGGCCGATGGTTGATGGAAACCAGCGCATAGCCCCGGGCCAGGCTCTCCTTCAGCACCGGCTCGATTTCCGTCGAACGTTTGTCCGACACTTCCCAGCCGCCGCCGTGGACATAGACGATCACAGGGAAAGGGCCCTGTCCCTCTTCGGGAAGATAGATGTCGAGTTTCTCGGAGTCGAACAGGGGCGCGTAGGCCAGATCGAGGGTTTTGTTCTTGAATGAGCTGACGTCGAGCTTTGGCGGCTCCGGCGGGCGTCCGTCAGTGGGCCATTTCATCGGACCGCCGCCGGCCTGTTGGGAAAGACCCGTTGCCGCCCACATGATGAGGGCGAAGGTTCCAATGGTCACCAGCAGAGATGATTTCATTTTTCCCCTCCTTCCGGCTTTGCTGCCCTGGGTTGAACGGAAACGACGGTTGCAGGTTTGAAAGTTGCAGGTTGCAGGTTGAACTACATTGAAACAGCATGGAACCTGGCACTGTTGTTGTTTTTCAACTTGGAACCTGCAGCGTAGTTATCTTTTCACGCCGTTCACGGCATCTTGAATCCCAGCTTCACCGACGTCGATACTTCTTCAATGGCAAGAACCTGGCCCGTCAACGTGAACTGGCTCTTTTTTTTCGCCTGCCCCGAGTAGTGGGCGTTGAACTTCCCGGCTTCATATGCCTCGTCGCTGTACTTCAGCTCGTCCACATGGGTCACCTTGAAATGAACGAAATACCGCCCCTCCTTTCCGTCAACGGTGAGTCCCGGGACAAAGAGGGTGCCCCGGCGGTCGATCCCTGCCAGGTTCAGGGCATTCTGGCCTTCGGTGAGCTGGAGCTTGAGTGTATCCGTGCCGCTCCCGCGGGTGTAACGCCACATCCCGATGGTCGATATCCCGACGCTGCCGTCCGGATTGGTGGACATGATGTTCCCGGTGAGGCCCATCTTCTCTTCATACCCGGGCGCCTTGGCATCGGCCGCAGACGCGAATACCGCGGAGTGGGCCTGGAGCGCCTCGGCGGCGGCATCGAAGGCCGGGCCCGTCAGCGTGGTTTTCGTATCGGAGGCCGAAGAGTAGGCGTCCACGTAAGGTTTTTCCTTATCCTGTGCTTGAAGTGCGGCGCAGAAAATCATTCCTGAACACAACGCGATACAGACAATCCTGATGACAGATATCATGAGTTACCTCCCAAAAGCGGTTAATTATCAACAGCCTCAGCACCTGCGGCGACACATCCTTTTACCGTCTCTTGTATGGAGGATGCATCTATTTTGCTCAGTGCATCGGCTATTCTATGATTTGTAATCTGAAGATGGTCCGTAACGAGTACGGTGCCACGCTTGTCCCTGCATGTCATGCTGACTGCAGAAAGCTGATAACAGCATCCGGAAGGCAATCCCCGGAAAGGCTTTTCCGCCGCGGTGGCACCGGTTTTCGGCCGATTGTAAGATTTGGAGCCGGCTAATTGAAATTATATACCGACAAATGGATCGGTTTTCAATCATTTGATGGCGCGATCCCTGCGTTGCTTCAATTTGATGCGCCAGGGGCGAGGAACCTCCGGGAGACCGGAAGGTCCGAAAAATGCCTGGGTGTGGCAGGGAGCGGGAAAAAACCGGAAGACCTGGGCCGGATGCGCAAAAACCGTAATCGCGTGCTGAAAACTTGCACATTGAATTGCGACTGTTTCCGGGGCGAAGATGAAAGTCGTCTTCATTTCAGCATGTTATTTTCTGGCATAGCAATTGCTTAAAACAAACCAGAACTATTTATCACAAAAAAAACGCCGCTGATTCGCAGGTCGACACCGTCTCCTCTGAACCGGTGCGTTACTGAATTTTATAAGAAAGTGGTGGTCTGATGAATTCGAAAATTGTTCCATGGCACAGATTGGCGTCGAAAATTTGTCGGGAAAATGAGAAGAGAAGAATGAAAAAGCTTCAATTTGATATTTTCAAGGCCCAGGAAAAAGAAAACCCGACGGAGTCCCCCAAGATAGAAGCTCCCGTCACCTATGATAAAACGACATCCGAGAAGTGATACGAATGAATTTTTTTATCCTTTCCGGTTTATCAGGATCAGACCGCAGGAGGTGTTTCTGGCGATCTGAAGCACCATGTCCCCGAAAACTTTTCTTCGCCGGGCTTTTCGCTGAAGTCCCAGGATGAGCAGATCGGTCTCCGCTGCCTGGCGAATGATCTCCTCTGCAGGATGGTTGCTGCGTATCACCAGGGTCCTGGCCCCGGCGGCCTGTTCGTCATCCGCCAATTCCTTCAACCGTTTGTGGTACTGCTTCAGGGACTCGTCAGAAGTGTTTTCAGGCAGCATCTGGAGAAACGTAATGTCGTCGATGCCCAGGTGATGCAGGCTTCCGATCAGCCTGGCGCGCAGCAGGTCATGCTCGCCGCGTCCTCCCACCGGAACCAGGGCCCGTTTCACCATCGAGCGGTTCCATTCTCTTTTCGCGCGCAGCACGACCACGTTCGCATCGACGCGGCTCATGAGTCGTTCCAGCTCGTGGATGGCCGCCCTTTGCGTCAAGTCGCTGAGGCCGATCAGCAGGCTCTCGCAGCGGTATGTCCGGGCCACACGGATGATCTCATTCCACACATTCGGCGCCACCGTGACCAGTGCCTCGGGCGCCAGACCTGAAACAAAGGAAGCCGTGAGGGCGTCCCTGAGAACCGACTGGGTATTATCGAGCTGTGTCGGGGAGGCGGCGGATTCCCCATCACCGGGTGGCCGCATGACCGACAGCAGGAGGACCCGGCCGATGGCCGGCGGCGCCAGGGCGGTTGCCAGGGTCACCATGAAATCGGCATTGGCGGGGTTGGCAACCGGAAGCAGCACCAGCGGACTGTGCCCCCTCAATTGAAGAAGCTGGGGATTCAGGGCCGCCGTGGAGGCATCGACAATCCGCGCTCTCTGGGCAAAAAATATCAGGTACAGGATCAATCCCAGCCCCAGCCAAACGGCGCAGACAATGCCGGCCGAGGGAACCTGGGCGCCTTGAAAAACGGCCAGGCTGATGCAGGCGGCCCCCCCGACAACAGGGACGAGTGGAAACCAGGGGGCCAGAAACGGCAGTCTCCCGACGCCGACCCGCATGCGCGCGAGAATCGCGGTCCAGTGTGTCAGCGCGAAGGAAACCAGAAAAACCAGACTTGCCGCAGCCCCGGCCGCAGCGACATCCGGGATGACCAGCAGAATGCCGATCACCATCACCAGGGTCAGCACAATAGCGGAAACCGGCGCTTTCCGTTTACTTCCGACCCGTGCGATAAACTTCGGGAGTGTCCGGTCCGCCGCCATGCTCATGGTGATCCGCGAAGCGGCCATCAGGTTGGCACGCAGGGCGGACAGCATTGCCAGGATCGCCGCTGCCGTTACCAGCCAGTATCCGAAAGAACCCAGGAAATTCTGCACGGCGACGGCGACGATGGTATCGGGTTGGGCGAGGCTCATCCGGACAATATCCCGGCCGGTAGGGACCCCGACCGTGGTGACCACCAGCAGGAGCGGCAGATAAACGGCCAGAGAAATGCCGAGGGAAAGAAGCATTCCGCGCGGAATATTTTTTTCCGGATGTTTCACCTCGCCGGCCATCGCGGCAATGATGTCGAATCCCTGGAGGGCGATGAAGGTATATCCCATGGCCTGGAACAGGCCCATCACTCCGTGGGCAAAAAACGGCCGGAGGCTGCCGCCGAGCTCGTGAACCGGATGCCGTGTCATGACCGCTACCCCGGCACAAATGATCACGAGAAAAATGAGCACCTTCCCCCACGTCGCCCACTCACCCCCGGCGGCGCTTCTTCGAACGAGGGACAGGCTGTAGCCCACCGTTGCCGCCGCGGCGAGCAAAACCATCCCCCCCCTGGATGTCAGTGAAAACGGCAGCTGCAGGCCGGCGGCCTGGATGATTCGCTGCAGGGCGGCTGCCGCAAAGGAGGCAAACCCGAGGGCATACAGGACGGCCGCCACCACCGAGGCAAACCAGATCACCCACCCCACCATGAAACCCGCCGGTGCCGACAGAACCTTTTTGGAAAAATTGTAGGTGCCGCCGGACTCGGGAAATGCCGCGGCCATCTCTGCATAGCTGAGGGCGGTCAGAAGCGCGATGACCCCGTTCAGTGCAAAGGCGACAATGGCGCTCGGGCCTGTGGAGGTAAACGCCACGCCCGCCAGCGCCAGAATACCGCCGCCGACGATGGCGCCCACACCGATTCCCGTGGTGCCAAGAAGCCCTATGGATCGGTCCAACCGGTTGCGTTCGGATTCAGACATTCTCACTCCCTAAAGAGTTCGAGAGTTCCGGGAGATCAGCAAATTGTACAACGTCCGAATCCATTCAAATAGCGGGATCTCGGAGTCATGATGCATCAATATCATTGAAATCCCCAAGTGCCAATCCGATATTTCAACGACAAACGATGCAATGAAGAAGGTGTCCCGATCCCTAAACCCGACCGGGTACGATTTCGAGCTCAAAATCTCTCTTAATAAAAAAAGGATTCCGTCGATATTATTATTAGAAACAAGGAAACGATCCTGGTCCGGGCTATACCCTGAGACTTTCAGGACGCCAAATTCCCATCCCGTTGCACCCGCATGAAGTAGTGGTGTCACGGATCGCAAGACGAAAGGCCATATCTTGAACCCAATCTGACAGGCAGGCAGGGAGAATTAATTATGAGCCATGAATCCATAAAGGTTAAAATATCTCTAAACAAGCCGGGCGTAGCCGATCGGCTTGTTTCGATACTTAAAAAGTACCCGGGAATCGATTTGACAAATGATTCCCAAGGGAATGGCCCGGATCTGCTGATTCTGGAGCTTGGGTCGAACCCCGAAGAAGATTTTGCACGCATCACGGATTTGCTGAAGCAGGGAAAAGCCAGAGAGATCTTCCTTGTCTCAAACGATATGGCCCCTGCAGTCTTGATGCAGGCGATGCGGGCCGGGGTAAAAGAAATTTTCCCGCTACCGCTTGATGCCAATGACGTTTTCCAGGCTCTCGAAAGATTCAAGGCAAGAAATCCGGAAGACTCATATGGGAAAAGCCGCCCTGAAACCGGAAAAATTATCAGCATTGTTGGAAGCAAGGGGGGAGTAGGCGCCACCACTGTTGCCGTTAATCTGGCAGTTACCTGGTCGGAATCAAAGAGAAAACCGTCGGTAGCCCTGCTCGACATGAACACCATGCTTGGGGAAGTTCCGCTGTTCCTGGAAATCACACCGAAGTTTCACTGGGGAGAAATCACCAAAAATATCGACCGGCTTGACAAAGAGTTCCTGCTGAAAGTCATGACCCGACATGAAAGCGGGGTTCATGTCCTGCCGTCACCGTCCTCCCTCAACGGGCATCATTCACCGACCCCGGATATCATTCAGCGTCTTCTCGACGAGATGAAAAGAACGTTCGATGTGGTTGTCATTGATGCCGGACAGCCCATGAAAGATGTCAGTTTGAAGACTTTGCAGCTTTCGGACGAGGTGCTGCTGGTTTCCATTTTAAGTCTGCCGTGTTTGAGTAATACTGTCAGAATGATGCGGTCGTATGTCGACTATAGTTATGTTAACAGGGAACATATCAACGTCATCCTGAATCGCGTGATGAAAAAAATGGAAATTTCTATCCAGGATGCGGAGGAGAGCTTCGGAAAATCGATTCTATTCAGTCTTCCAAATGATTACAACACATCTATGACGGCTATCAACAGCGGTAAGCCCCTGTCTCATGTATCACCGAAATCAGAGCTTGCCCGGAGCTTTATGGCGTTGGCAGACAAGTTGATTCCGACCGAAGACAACTCAAAACAAATAAAGACAAAAAGCTGGTCGCTGTTTAATCGACTGGCTCGAAAGGACGCCAAGAGAGGTTTGGTGACGGGGGATCATAGCTTCGGGTTTCCCGCAACCCCGGATGCCTCAACATCTTATTGATAACCCGCCTGCTCGTCCTAAATATGGTGACTCCCCCGGGGACGGGGGTGAGCATGGCAGCCGAAATAAAAAAGGGGCTGCAGACCGAATATCTGCAACCCCTTGAATTTTCATGGCTGGGAGACTAGGATTCGAACATAGATTGACGGAGTCAGAGACCAGACCTCCGAGCTTTCCAACCTAAAAACCCTTTATATCCCCATCACCCGTAGGTCCCGGCCTTTCCCGATATTTAAGTTACACACGATCCCCCTGTACATCGGAAAGAATCTCCTTGACACGTATCCCCCTCAACTCCTAAAAAATAGCTGTCATTTCAAACGGGGAAAGCTTGTTTAGGCAAAGCTGTCTTCCCCGGCTTTATGTCTCAGCAATTATATAGATCAACGAAACTTGTAAATATTCGGCGCGTATGTGCCTCGGTCGCTATGGATATGGTGAAGGGCATAAAGGCGGGGACATCGCCTGCGCTGACAATGTGGGCGCTATCATAGCCTGATGGTCTGCGGCTATGGGGCGCCCAAAAACAGATCACCGTGAAATTTTTTCCGGACCCATCACCCCACATCAATGAAAAAAGGAGGAATGTATGAATTTGATTCGTTCGCTTATGGGTAGACGGCAATTTTTAATTGCCGCCGGTGTGACTTCCGCAACAGCGATAGCCTGTAAAAAGCTCGCGGGGATGGCGGGCCCGGTTTATAATACGGGCGTGGCACATGCAGCCGAAACATCCGGACCTGAGGAGGCGAAGGAGGCAGGGGGCAGATACCGCCATCTTCTGTCTCCGCTCATGGTCGGGGATAAGATCATTAAAAACAGGATGATCCACACGGTCGGATCCCCGCCCCATTTCATGCAGGGTCCCGAGAACTTTCCCGCCGAGGTCAGCCGGATTTTCTATTCCACGGTGGCCAGGGGCGCCGCCATCGTCCTCTGCCCCACCAGCGCCGGTTCAGGACAGGGGGCACCCCAAGTGTCGAAAAAAGAGGGCTTCGGCGACAGCATCCATATGTCGGACTACGACACATCGGACCCCGGCGTTCAGAATTATTTCGCGCAGATCATCGAAGGGGTCCACTCCATGGGGTCCCTGGTCCTGGGCGGGAGCATCGGCGGGGAAAATGTGGTGGAAAGGGCGAAGGAACTTCAGGACCAGGGAGTGGATGTGGTTTCCATGGGCCCCAGAAGCCTCGGCGATAAAGCTGCGGTGCGCGCGGCCATCGCCCAGATGGAGGCGGTCAAAAAGGCGACCAATCTTTTGATCACCATCTATCCGACCGTTCGGCATCCCCTCTTGAAACCGGAGACGTCCGACAGCATGACCAGAGGCTGCCCCACCCTGGCGGAAACCATCGACGCGGCCAAGGCGCTGGAAGGCCTGGTCGATATTTTACAGTTCAGGCCCGGTGCGGCCATGGGCTCTCACCCCACAGGGTGGAACCAGGTAAAGGGAAAGCCCGACGCCCTCTATATGGCAAAGGCCATCAAGGACGCCGGCATCAAGATGCTTCTGTCCCCCAATTCCGGATTCCAGGACCTGGATGAGAACGAGGAATTCATCGCGAGCGGGGTGTGCGACATGATCACCATGTCGAGAGCCTGGCACGCGGATCTGGAGTACGGGAAAAAGGCCTATGAAGGGAGGGGCGACGACGTGGTCCCCTGCATCCTGTGCAACCGGTGCCATGGCCCCGGCTTTACAGGCCCCTGGTATGCGGCCTGTTCGGTCAACCCGAAGATCGGTTTGGATTCGACCGTGAAGGCCATCGATCCGCCCACCCGATCCAAGACGGTGGCCGTCATCGGCGGAGGTCCCGCGGGCATGAAGGCGGCGATTGTTGCCGCCGAAAGGGGACATGCGGTCACCCTGTATGAAAAAAGCGATTCCCTGGGCGGGCTTCTCAGGCATTCCGATTACTCCCCCTACAAATGGCCCCACAAGAAATACAAGGACTTTCTGGTAAATCAGGTGAAAAAAGCGGGTGTGGAAGTGCTCCTCAACACCGAGGCCACCCCCGAGATGATCAAGGCAAAGGGGTATGAGGCCGTTCTGGCCGCCATCGGCGCGGATGCCATCGTTCCGAAGATCGAGGGGCATGACGGTAAAAACGTATATGACCTGATGGCCGTTTACGGGAAGGAGCAGGAACTGGGGAAGAAGGTCGTCATCATCGGCGGCGGGGAATTCGGCGTGGAGACCGGAATTTATCTGGCGGCCGCCGGACACGATACGACCATGCTCACGAACGCGAAAGAACTCCTGACGGTGGAACGGGTCCACTATCCCGAGTATATCGTCGATGTCTACGAACATCTGGACAATTTTCACTATGTCCTGGAGGCCCTCCCCAAAAAGATATCCGGCAGAAAGGTCACCTACACGGATGCCAACGGCGCTGAAAAATCCATCCCGGCGGACAGCGTGGTCCTTTACGGCGGGCTGAGGCAGAAGAAGGCCGACGCCCTCAAGTTCGCGGCTGCCGCCCGGAACCTGTTTCTTCCCATCGGCGAGTGCGGCGGGAAGGGCGGAAACATCCTGAATGTAACTCACAGCGCATTTTATGCGGCGTCTCAGATCTGAAGACCGGAAAGAAAGGAGTGTGGATCATGATAAAAAGAGCATGGATGTCGCTTCTCATATTGGCTGCGGTCCTGGTGGTTTCCCAGGCGGCTTATGCCGGATTGACCCGGATCGGGACCGTCATCTACAACGGGGAAGAATACGGGCTCATCTACGAAGATGACCAGAATCTCATATGGATGGATTATTACAAGCCCCAGGAGCCCTTCGGTGTCGGGTGGTTCGGCATGGTGAAATGGGCGGCCGGGCTGAACACCCCCGGCGTACTGACCTATAACTTCAACCCCGGCGTGAAAGTCGCCTGGCTAGGCACCTGGCGCCTCCCCCTCACGGTGGACGGCGCCCGTACATTCGGATATGACGGTACCACCACCGCCGGATTCAACATCACCAGCAGTGAGATGGGACACCTCTTCTACACGTCCCTCGGGAATCTCGCGTACTACGACACCAAGGGGAAGGTTCAGGCAGGCTGGGCCGGCCTGAAGAACACGGGCCCCTTTAAAAACCTGAAACCGGATTCCTACATGTCGGGCACCGAATATGCGATCTATCCCCTCCATGCATGGGATTTCAACATGTACTTCGGTTCCCAGGGGAACATGTGGTTCAAGCCGAACTTCATGTGCGCCGCCCTGGCGGTCTGCCCGGCCAAAGTCACTTTTCCATCCGGAAAATAACAGGGGGGCGGCCGCGGAAAGTGGCTGCATGCATGGCCCCTTTCCCTGAAATGCAAAAAAGGGCTTAGCGTAACCGCTAAGCCCTTGAATTTTCATGGCTGGGAGACAAGGATTCGAACCTTGGTTGACGGAGTCAGAGTCCGTAGTCCTGCCGCTGGACGATCTCCCAATAGTGGGTTTCTCTTATAAAAAATGAATCGGGGAGTCAATAAAAAATTAGAAAAGGCTTTAAACCCTCCCGATCCCGGCAAAGCCGGAGGTTATAGGCGATAGGCTATGGGAGTTTCCCAGTAAATGTACGCTTTTCGTGTATGTGGCCGCGAAAAGGCCTAAGGCCCGATGTCTGCTTTAATTTTATCGTTTTTCTTCGTGCTCTTCGTGGTGAACCGGATTTTTTTCGAAATCATCAATCCTGGTTTTCATTGATCCAGGCCACGACGGCCCTCAGTCTCTCCAGAGTTTTTTCCTTTCCCAGCACCTCGATGATCTCGAAAATGCCGGGGCTCACGGTGCTGCCGGTGAGGGCCATTCGGACCGGCTGGGCGATTTTCCCCAGCTTGAGCCCGGTGGCGTCCATCACCGCGAGAAATGCCTGCTCCAGGGCCTCGTGGGTAAATTCCGCCAGCGCGTCCAGCTTTTCGATGAGAAGCTGCACGGGGGAAAGAACCTCGGGTTTGAAAAACTTTTTAGCCCCCGCCTCATCGTAGGTGATCCGATCCTCGAAATAAAACCGGAGGCCCTGGGCCATTTCCACCAGGGTCTTGCTCCGGGCCTGGAGGGTCTCGATGGCCTTTTCCAGGAAGCGGCCCGGCTGGACGCTGTACCCCGCCTCCTTTATAAAAGGTAGCAGGTGGGGCGTCAGGGCGGCGGGGGTGGCGGCCTTGATGTGGTCGGCGTTCAGGGCCAGGAGCTTTTCCGGGTTGAAGATACCGGCGGAACGGCCGATATTTTCAAAGGAAAATTTTTCGATGAGCTCCTCCCGGGTGAAAAATTCCTGGTCCCCGTAAGACCAGCCGAGACGCACCAGGAAATTGATGAGGGCGTCGGGCAGGATCCCCTCGTCCCGGTAGGCCGTGACCGACGTGGCCCCGTGGCGCTTGCTCAGTCGGCTCCGGTCCGACCCGAGGACCATGGGCACATGGGCAAAGGTGGGGAGCTGGCTTCCAAACGCCTGAAAGAGCTGGATCTGCTTGGGGGTGTTGTTCACATGGTCGTCGCCCCGAAGGATCGTGTTGATCCCCATGGTGATATCGTCCACCACCACCGCCAGGTGATAGGTGGGACTTCCGTCGCCCCGGCAGATCACGAAATCGTCCAGCTCTTCGTTCTGGAAGGTGATGCGGCCCTTGACCTTGTCCTCCAGGACCGTGACGCCGGTTTCCGGAACCGCGAAGCGGACCACCGCCCCGGGGGTCTTTTTGAGGCCCTTGTGGCGGCAGGTGCCGTCGTACTTGGGCTTTCCCCCGGTTTCCATGGCCTTCTTCCGCATGGCCTCCACCTCTTCGGGCGTGCAGGTGCAATAATAGGCGTGGCCCGTATCCAGAAGCTTCTGAATGTGCTCGGTGTAGACATCGAAGCGCTGGGACTGGAAAAACGGCCCATGGTCCCAATCGATGCCGAGCCACTCCAGGGACTCCAGGATGGCATCCGACGATTCCCGGGTGGAGCGGGCGGCATCGGTATCTTCGATCCTCAGAACAAACTCGCCCTTCGTGTGCCGGGCATACAGCCAATTGAAAAGCGCCGTCCGGGCGCCACCGAGATGGAGATAGCCTGACGGGCTGGGAGGAAACCGGGTGATGATTTTTTCCACTGAAAAATGTCCTTTCCGTGTTTTCTGCGTGCCGGGACGAGTCGGCCTGTCGCACTGCAAGTAATTAATTATTTATTTGCATTCACATAGTTATATCAAAATAATGCCTTGCGGCAAGTAATAAATAAGCAAAACAACATTCTTCTACCCGCAAGAATAATACCTAGATGGCTGCCGTTTTGATGCATCCCGCAGTCATCGCCTGAATCGCGGGCAACGACGATGCATAAGAAACATATAAAATACAGATGGTTAAAAAGCAACCGCCGCCTGAATTCTGCATGTTGCCTTCTCATATCACAGAGTATTTGGGAGCACAAGCCGGCAAATCGGATAAAGCGGGCAAGGGGTTGACAAAGCGATTCTTTTCAATTACTAGAGACCGATCAAAAGAATCAGCAAAACACTAAAGCGTTTTGCTAATAAAAACATTATGTTAGGAGATTACTCATGGCGGTACCAAAGCACAAGACATCAAAGGCGAAACGGGATGCCCGTCGCACCCATCAGAAACTGGAAGGCCTGACCACCACCACCTGTCCCCAGTGCGGCGAGCCCATGCTCCCCCACCATGCATGCCCCGAATGCGGCCAGTATAAAGGAAGAACCGTTATAAAAAGTGAAGAGGAAGAATAGCCAATGACACATGCGAAAGCGGGATCGGGGCCGGTGCTGGCGGGGTTGGATGAGCGCGGGCGTAAACTGGTCCTGAAAACGGTTAAGGATTTGCGCAAACGACTCCTGACCAAGGAAAACATCCTGGATTGGGATAAGAACGAGATCTTTCCGGAAGAGGCGATTCGGACCATGCTGGACCCCGACATCGGGCTGCAGCTCCTGTTCATCCCCGAGGAATACGGCGGGGTGGGCGGCGGCGCCCGGGACTGCTGCGAGGTGGTCCGGGAGGTGTCCAAAATCTGTCTGGGGATCTCCACAGCCTTTTTCGCCATTCAGCTCGGGTCTGACCCCCTGCTGGTGGGCGGCACCGAAGATCAGAAGAAAAAATGGCTGGGCGCCATCGCGGACGGCGACACCCTGGTGGCCTATGGCGTCACCGAGCCCAATGCCGGCAGCAACCTCCAGGCCCTGGAGACCACGGCGGAGCCCGTAAAAAACGATGCGGGAGAGATCACCGGCTATACCGTCAACGGCAATAAGATCTTTATTTCCACCGGCGGGTATGCGGACTTCATCACCCTGCTGGCCAATACCCCCGAGGGCCCCTCCTTTTTCGTGGTGGAAAAGGGAACCCCGGGCTTCGAGCAGGCCAAGGGCGAAGAAAAGCACGGCATCCGCGCATCCAACACCTCGCCGCTGTATTTCACCAACGTGTTTGTTCCCGTAGAAAACCTCATCGGCGGCGTGCCCGGAAAGGGCATGAACCAGTCCAACAAGGTGTTCGGATACACCCGCATGATGGTGGGGGCCATGGCCCTGGGTGCCGCCGAGGGCGCACTGGAGATCGCCGTTCCCTATGCCAAGAAACGGATCCAGTTCGGCTCTCCGCTTTCCGAAAAGCAGGGGTATGCCCACAAGCTCATCGTTCCCAACGTGGTGAAGCTCGAAGCAGGCATCGCCTATATGGAAGAGCTGGCACTGAGACTCGACTCCGGCGAAGAAGATCTTCAGGTGGAAGGCTCCATCTGCAAGTACTTTCTCACTGAAGCAGGCAACAAGACCGGTGAAGACTGCATCCAGGCAATGGGCGGATACGGTTACGTTCGTGAGTACGAGGTGGAGAAGATCAAACGGGACCTCAAGATCACCTGCATCTACGAGGGGACCAGCGAAATCCAGCAGAACATCATCAGCACCTTCCGCTGGAAGAAATCCCGGAAAACCAAGGGGGAGTACTACGGCGCCATGGCCCGGGAGATGCACGCCCTGGCAGAAGAATTCGGTGACGGCGCTTACAGTCTGCTAGGACATGCGGCCGCCGCCCTGAACGAGGCCGTCGACCTTGCCCACAACAACAAGCTCACCCGCCAGCAGGCCGTCATGTTCAACCTGGCCGACATGATGACCCACGTCGAGGTGGGGGTGGCGCTGGCCCGAAAGACCGCGGCCCTCGTCCGGGACCCCAAGGCCAAAGCGGAACGGCAGGTGGTCATGTCCCGGATTTTCGCGAGGGAAGTGGCCCGGGTGGTGGGCACCAACGCCCTGAACATTCTCCTGGGCACCGGCCAACTGGATGACGCCACCGTCGCCGCGTTCAAGAAAAAGGTGCCCCTGGACACGCTGCTTTACAACCAGGCGGGACTCATTGCGGATATGGACAAAGCGGCCGACATCATTTTCGGGAGGTGATTATGTCAGAGCAGATCCAGCGCACCATTGTGGTTACCGGCGGCTCCAGAGGGATCGGTCGAATTATCTGCTGCGAACTTGCGGCGCCCGGCACAACCATTTACTTCAACTACTTCAACCCCGGGAATCCGGAGGCGGAAGCGGCCGCTGCCGCCGAAACAGAACGGATGGTGGCCGACCTCGGCGCCACCGCCAAAAGCAGCGCCGTGGACGTTTCGAGCAGCGATGACGTGGCCGCCTTTTTTGACGGCATCCTCAAGGACACCGGGCGCATCGATGTACTGGTCAACAACGCCGGCATCACCCGGGACGGCCTTCTGGTCCGGATGAAGGAATCGGACTGGGACATGGTCCTCGAGATCAACCTGAAGGGTGCCTTCCGGTGCTCTAAAATCGCGGCCAAGGCCATGATGAAACAGCGCAGCGGCCGCATCGTCAACATCGCCTCCATCAGCGGAGTGGTGGGCAGTGCCGGGCAGGCGAACTACGCGGCCTCCAAGGCCGGTCTCATCGCCCTCACCAAGGTCACCGCCCGGGAGCTTGCCCCCCGCGGTGCCACGGTCAACGCCATTGCACCGGGATACATCATCACCGATATGACGGCGGCGCTTCCCGAAGATGTGAAAGAAGCCTACCTGGCCCAGATTCCCCTGGGGCGGGGCGGTACACCCGAAGATATTGCAAAGACCGTAAAATTCCTGGCATCCGACGATGCCGCCTACATTACCGGCCAGGTGATTCACATCAACGGCGGGATGTATATGTAAGTAAACTGAAAGCTGAAAGCTTTTTTAAAACCCTGTTTTTTTTATTGAAAGGAGAAAGTTATGTCCGTTGAGGATAAAATCAAAAAAATTATTGCGGAAAAGTTGAGCGTGGATCTGGACGAAATCGTACCGGAAGCGAGCTTTATCGATGACCTGGGTGCCGACTCTCTCGATCTCGTGGAGTTGATCATGTCCATGGAAGAAGAATTCGACATCGAAATTTCCGACGAGAAGGCGGAAGAACTGGTAACGGTGAAAGACGCCATCGATTACGTCGTTGCGAATACCTGATCCCCGACGCCGGGGATGCTGGGCGGCTGGGATGCTGGGATGCTGGGATGCTGGGATGCTGGGATGCTGGGATGCTGGGCCGTCAAAAAGAAAAAAGAATATCCGGGTTTCTTCAGTAGCGTTCGAAGAAACCCGGAAAAAATGCAGTGAATGACCCTTTGAGGTCATCCACCAAGGAGGTTTCTTTGGACAGGCGGGTAGTTATCACCGGCGTGGGGCTTGTAACACCCCTGGCCGTCGGAGTGAAAGAGACATGGGATGCGCTTTGCGCAGGTAAATCGGGAATCGGCGAAATCACGAGATTCAACGCCTCTGCGTATGCGACCCGAATCGCCGGCGAGGTGAAAGATTTTAACGCCGAGGATTTTCTTCCTGTAAAAGAGGCCAAGCGGACGCAGCCGTTTATCGCCTATGCCGTCGCTGCGGCACGCATGGCCCTTGAGGACTCGAAGCTCAACATCGACAGCACCAACGCCCACCGGATCGGGGTCATCACCGGATGCGGGCTGGGTGGTCTGGATATGCTGGAAAAAACCTGTTACACCATCGAAACGCGCGGGCCGGGCCGGGTCAGTCCATTTTTTATTCCCTATATGATCGGCAATATGGCCGCCGGCATGGTCTCCATTTACATGGGCGCAAAGGGGCCGAACTCTTCCATTGCCACGGCATGCGCGGCCGGCACCCACGCCATTGGCGAGGCGTACCGGCAGGTCAAATACGGCACGGCGGATGCCATGTTCACCGGCGGCGTGGAGTCGACCATCACCCCCTCGTGCATCGCCGGGTTCAACGCCATGAAGGCGCTTTCCACACGCAACGATGATCCCCGGAAAGCTTCCCGGCCCTTTGACCGGGACCGTAACGGTTTCGTGGTGGGCGAAGGCAGCGGCATCATGGTCATAGAGACCCTCGAATCGGCCCGGGAGCGGGGCGCAAAAATCTATGCGGAAATCATCGGCACCGGCATGAGCGGCGACGGTCATCATTATACCGCCCCCGCCCCCGAAGGCGAAGGCATGGCCCGATGCATCCAGGCGGCCCTCGATGACGCCGGCATCACACCGGCCGACATCGATTACATCAATGCCCACGGCACCAGCACCGAACTGAACGATATGTACGAGACCGCCGCCGTCAAAGCCGTGTTCAAGGAGCATGCGAAAACCACCCCGATCAGTTCCACCAAATCCATGACCGGCCACCTTCTGGGAGGCGCCGGCGGCATCGAAGGCGTGTTCACGGCGCTTGCCATCGACACCGGTACCATGCCCCCCACTATCAATCTGGACAATCCGTCCGAGGATTGCGACCTGGATTATATTCCCCATGTCGCCCGAAAGGGAGAAGTAAAATACGCCATGTCCAACTCCTTCGGGTTCGGCGGCACGAACGGGTCGATTGTCCTGGCGAAGATTTGATCCGAGTGATCCGCAGATAATATGGGTGAGCAATAAACTGCAAAATATCCGCAGATTACGCAGATTTCCGCAGATTAAAGACAAACAAAAAGTTAAAGTTTTTTAATCTGCGGATAAATAGTTTTTTGCCGTCGTCCCTGATCCAACATTCTCCGCCCCCCATCGGCATCGAATGTTCTTGACACCATCGCCGACCCTCGGGTAGAGAATTTTTATGTTGCGTGAAATACGATGGAGTGAAAAACCGAAATGCGTTTTGCGCTCAAACCCGATAAGCTGAATCGATTTCCGTCCGGATTTCTCTTATTTTTGGTGATCCTGGCTCTTTCACTTCCGCAACATGCCTTCTCCAAGGTAATTCCTAAAAAAACCAACTCGTTGAAACACCGCACCTTTCACAACAAAATCCTTCGCGACGATGATTTGGAGGCATTGGATCCTGATATTCAAAATGAAGTCTGGAAATATTTCGGCATTCCCTACCGAACCGGCGGCGTCAGCCTAAAAGGAGTGGACTGTTCGGGGCTGACCCAAAAAGTATATGCGGATCTGTATGGTGTCGAACTTCCGCACAACTCCTCTCAACAAAGCCGCTCGGATGTCCTGGAGAGTGTGCCCGCTTCCGTGGATACACTGGAGCCGACCGACCTCCTGTTTTTTTCGAGCAACCATAAAAGAATCAATCACGTGGGCATTTATCTTTCCGGCGGAAAATTTCTTCACTCGCTTCCCAAACAAGGAGTGGTCGTCTCAGACATCAACTCCCCGTACTGGCAAAGTCGGCTCGTGGCTTCCAAACGCCTGAAATCCGCACTGCTGGCCAGAACCTTTGACGATGACCTCTATCCCTTTTCCCTCGATGGAAAGGATATTCTTTTCCACCAGAATATCAGCCTCGGCTACGCCGTCTCCCCGGGGAGCGATATCGATATGAGCATCGAGGCCTTCCTGGACAGAGACATCTTCGCCAAGGATGAAACCAGGCTGTGGCCTGAAAGCCGATCCGCCACCGGCATCCCGGAAAACCTCCCCCTGGAGGCGGAAACCTGGCAGGGAATAAGGGCCTTCGCCGATTTTCATCCGTTGGAAGGCCTTCGTATCACGCCCTCCTTCAGTATCATCGATGCCGTTTCACTGGTTGAAACCAGCCGGCGCACCTGGCAGGCATACGGCATCGAGGCCGCCGTTTCGCCCCGGGACGCTGACTGGTCCCTCGTTGTGTCGCTTCGTTCCCTGCTCGGAACCAATCTTCAGGATTCTTTCCAGGGACTCGATGGATCCGATATGGGACTCCGGCTCAATTACCGTTTTTCCGATGCCGTCCGTGTCACGGTTCTCGGCAGCTGGGAGGGCATCGGCGCCGCCCAGAAAGAAATTTCCACCATCGGTTTACAGAACGAAGCCCGGAATGTGTCGTTTAACCTAGGGCTTTCCTTTTAAAAAGACCTCGGGGTTTACAACCCCAGGCCGCCTGTGGCGGAAGGCACAGAGACACAAAGGCACAAAGTTAACGACCTTCCAACATCATACACGATTTCGGAGTCTTCGCTTACCTGCGTGCATGTTTCTTAAAAGGGGTCTAAGCCCCCCCCCAAGACAACCGTATATCTTAAAACGGGTTCGTCGTATGAACCTTAAAACTGTTATCCGCCCAGCCGGGGCGAGGCGTCTTCCACCAAATTCCCTCCCCGGCTCAGCGGGTCTCGCCCCCTCCCAAGGTGATCGTATGTAAAATCGGATGATGTCATTATCGGGGTCGGAATCGCTATCGGGATCGCTATCGAGCCTTTTTCGATCCCGATAGCGATAGCGATTCCGACCCCGATGACTTCGTCACAGCCTGAATGCGATTGCTCTGGTCCCCCTCCACATTTCCCTTGCGATCCGAAAAAGATATGTATATATTTTCAAATTCATTGAAACTTATTGACATAAAACCCGGAGATATATCATGGAAACACCCCCTAAAAATCTCATCATCGGATGCGACCACACGGCAGTCGAATTGAAAGGAAAGATAGTCTCGCTTCTCGCGGAGCTTTCCATTCCCACCCATGATGCGGGTCCTTTTACAAATGATTCGGTGGATTATCCGGATTTCGCCATTCAGGTGTCCCAGGGGGTTTCCTCGGGGGAGTATGCCGGGGGTATTCTGCTTTGCGGCACCGGCATCGGCATGTCCATGGTGGCCAATCGGTTTGCACATGTCAGGGCCGCCCTGTGCTCGGATCTTTTTTCCGCCCTGATGAGCCGGCAGCACAACGACGCCAACATCCTGGTCATGGGGGCCCGGGTGATCGGAGAGGCCCTGGCACTGGAAATCGTACGGACCTGGCTTAAAACCCCCTTCGAGGGCGGGCGCCATCAGAAAAGACTCGATAAATTCGATCAGATTCCCCTGGGATGTTGCAGCGCTATCAAGGAGAAATAATCGGAAATGAAACTGGACTTGATTGAAAAAACAGACCCTGAAATCGCCCGGGCCATCGCCGAGGAAGCCGCCCGGCAGGAATCGACCCTGGAGATGATCGCCTCGGAAAATATCACCAGCCCCGCCGTCATGGCGGCCCAGGGAAGTGTGCTGACCAATAAATACGCCGAGGGGTATCCCGGCAAACGTTATTACGGGGGATGTGAAAAGGTGGACATGGCCGAAAACCTGGCCATCGATCGTGCAAAGGCCCTGTTCGGGGCCACCTATGCCAATGCGCAGCCCCACTCCGGATCCCAGGCCAATATGGCGGTATATCTGGCGTTTCTCCAGCCCGGGGATGTGGTTCTGGGCATGAACCTGTCCCACGGGGGACATCTGACCCATGGCTCGCCGGTCAATTTTTCGGGACGACTCTTTCAGTTTGTTCATTACGGCGTTCGGGAAGACACCGGCCTCATCGATTACGATGAAGTCCGGCACCTCGCGAAACAGCACCGGCCGAAGATGATCGTGGCCGGCGCCAGCGCTTACCCCAGGATACTGGATTTCGACACATTCGCCGATATCGCCCGATCAGTGGACGCCTATCTCATGGTAGACATGGCCCACATTGCCGGGCTGGTATGCACGGGGCTTCACCCTTCCCCCGTACCGGTGGCGGACGTGGTCACCTCCACCACCCATAAAACCCTCCGGGGACCCCGGGGCGGATTGATTCTGTCCAAAAACGACCACGGCGACAAGCTCAACAAGCAGATTTTCCCGGGCATCCAGGGCGGACCGCTCATGCATGTCATCGCCGCCAAGGCGGTGGCCTTCAAGGAGGCCATGACGGATGCTTTCAAGGCCTACCAGACCCAGGTGGTGAAAAACGCCGCCGCCCTTGCCGATCAGCTCATGAGTTCCGGCATTTCCCTGGTGTCCGGCGGCACGGACAACCATATGATGCTGGCGGACCTCACCAATATCGATATTACCGGCAAGGATGCGGAAAATCTTCTCGGCACCGCGGGCATCACCGTCAACAAGAACACGGTCCCCGGAGAGCGCCGTAGCCCCTTTGTCACCAGCGGCATCCGGATCGGCACCCCGGCCCTGACCACCCGGGGCATGGGAACCAAAGAAATGCAGACCATTGGTTCCTGGATCTCAGATGTTCTGAAGCATCCCGGAAACGAGGACCTGATCACCCGGATTCGACGGGACGTGGCGGCCCTTTGCGCCGCATACCCGTTATACCCACAACCCTAACGGAGAAAAGCGGATGACATCCCAAGACGCGGCACCCCGGACAGATCCGGGCCGTCAGTTTTCACGGCCCTCCTGGCAGGAATATTTCATGGAAATCACCGAACTGGTGGCCAGGCGATCCACCTGCCGCCGCCGGTCCGTCGGTGCCACCATCGTCAAGGATAAACGGATTCTCAGCACCGGCTACAATGGGGCACCCACGGGCATCCGGCACTGTATCGATATCGGATGCCTCCGGGAGGAGCTGGGTGTGGCCTCGGGGGAACGGCACGAGCTGTGCCGGGGCATCCATGCCGAACAGAATGCGATCATTCAGGCGGCGCTCCACGGCGTCAGCATTTCCGGCGCCACCCTGTTCTGCACGAACCTGCCCTGTGCCATCTGCGCGAAAATGATCATCAACGCCGGCATCCGCACCACCTATTACAAGGAAGGGTATGCCGACCCCATGTCCGAGCAGCTGCTGTCCGAAGCAGGGGTTGAACTCATCAAGTTGTGATGCGTCGCAAGAGGAGCTCTTATGAAATGTCCATTCTGTGGTGAAATCGAAAACAAAGTCATCGATTCCCGGCTCAGCAAGGACGCAAGCGTCATTCGCCGGCGCAGGGAATGTCTGTCGTGCAACCGGCGTTTTACCACCTATGAACACATCGAGGAAATTCCCATCATGATCGTCAAAAAAGACGGTCGACGGGAGGTGTTCAAGCGGGAAAAAGTCCGATCGGGGATGCAGCGCGCCTGCGAAAAAAGAAACATCAGCATGAATGTGATCGAGGAGTTCATCGACAATCTGGAGCGGGATCTGCGGGAAACGGGGAAAAAGGAGATTCCCTCCCAGAAAATCGGTGAAATGCTGATGGAAGCGCTTCATAAAATCGACGACGTGGCCTACGTCCGATTCGCCTCCGTATACAGGGAATTCAAGGACGTCAACGATTTTGTCTCCGAGCTGAAGACCTTGCTCAGTTCGGAAAAATAGGGACCCCGAAGAAGGACCCGAAAAGGATCAGACGACCATGGAAGATACGGCCTATATGGCCATGGCGCTTTCGCTGGCAAAACGCGGCGCAGGCTATACGTCGCCGAATCCCATGGTGGGCGCCGTTGTTGTTAAGGGCGGCCGGGTGGTCGGCAAGGGCTACCACAAGGCCGTGGGCCTGGCCCATGCCGAGGTGAACGCCATCGACGACGCCGGTTCCGAAGCCCGGGGCGCCACACTCTATGTCACGCTGGAGCCTTGCAACCATACGGGACGCACCCCCCCGTGCACGGAAAAAATCCTCTCGGCCGGAATCCGTCGTGTGGTGGCCGCCATGGCCGACCCCAATCCGAGGGTCACAGGCGGGGGAAACGCGTACCTTGCCTCCCGGGGAATCGAGGTAAGCTGCGGACTTCTGGAGGAAAAGGCCCTTCGCCTGAATGAAAGCTTCGTAAAGCACATCCGGACCGGACTTCCCTTCGTCACCCTCAAATGCGCCGCCACCCTGGACGGCCGCCTGGCCACCCGAAGCGGCGATTCGAAATGGATCACCGGCTCCAAATCCAGGCGCTTCGTTCACCGGATCCGCCATGAAGTGGATGCCATTATGGTGGGAGTCGGAACTGTCCGGACAGATGATCCATCGCTCACCACACGGCTCGAGAATAAAAAGGGCCGCAACCCGAGGCGGATTATTCTCGACACCCGGTTGAGTATCCCGGAAACAGCGAAAGTGTTGCGGCCCGCGGTCGATTCTGATACCATACTCGTTGCCGGTCCGGGGGCGCCTGCCGAAAAAAAAGCGCGCCTGGCGGAATGCGGCGCCACCTTGCTGGAAATACCGCTCAAGGATGGCAGGATCGATCTTGCCGTTCTCATGAAACGCCTCGGGCAGATGGGTGTGACAAGCCTGCTGGTGGAAGGCGGCGGAAGTGTGCTTGCTTCCGCCCTTGCTGACGGCATTGCCGACAAGATCCTGTTTTTTTACGCTCCGAAAATATTGGGAGGAGATGACGGGGTGCCGATCTGCCGTGGTCCCGGCGCGGAATTGATCGGCGATGCCGCGGCCGTGGAGAAAATCCGGGTGCGCCGGTTTGACGACGACGTCATGATCGAGGGTTATATCAAGAAGAAATAAAGCGAATATGTTTACAGGCATCATAGAAGGGCTCGGAACCATCACCGCAATACAGCCCTCGGGACAAGGCGCACGCCTGGCCGTGGAGGCCGGTATTTCCCTTGAAGACACCGCCATCGGGGACAGCATCGCCGTGAGCGGCGCATGTCTCACGGCGGTGAGCCTATCGGGAAACCGCTTCGAGGTGGACGTGTCCCCCGAAACCCTGAAGCTCTCCACCCTGGGCAGCGCCCGGGTCGGCGACCGGGTCAATGTGGAACGGGCGCTTCGGCTGGGCGACCGCCTGGACGGACATCTGGTTTCGGGGCACATCGACGGCACCGGGGTGATTCGTCAGCGAAAACCTTTGGGAAATGCCCTCATCATCACCATTTCGGTGCCCCGGGCCGTGACCCGCTATATGATCCTCAAAGGCTCGGTGGCGGTGGACGGTGTGAGCCTCACCATCAACAGCCTGGGGCCGGAATCTTTCGAGGTCAGCATCATTCCCCATACGGCGGGACTGACCACGGTGGGAGTCAAACCACCCGGAAGCCGGGTCAACATAGAAACCGACATGATCGGGAAATATATCGAACGCTTTATGACCACCCCCGGCGAGGCGCCGCCCGCCGGTGAAAAAAAGGACATCGACATCGCCCTGTTGATGAAATCGGGATTCATGTAATAGTTAGGAGTAGCAGTATGCCGAAAATTTCAATCGAAGAAGCCATCAAAGACATCAGAGCCGGTAAAATGGTCGTTCTCGTCGATGACGAAGACCGGGAAAACGAGGGGGATCTGACCATCGCCGCTGAATGCGTCACGCCGGAAACCATCAACTTCATGGCCAGATACGGGCGTGGCCTCATCTGCCTGTCCATGACCGGAGAGATGTGCGACGCCCTGGACCTGCCGCTCATGGTGGACAACAACCAGAGCCCGTTTCAAACCGGGTTTACCGTGTCCATCGAAGCCCGCTGCGGGGTGACCACCGGTATTTCCGCCGCGGACCGGGCCCGCACCGTTCAGGCTGCCATTGCCCCGGGTGCCAAGCCGAACGATCTCGTCCGGCCGGGGCACATCTTTCCGCTTCGGGCCCGGAAGGGCGGCGTGACCGTTCGCTCGGGCCAGACCGAGGGGTCCGTGGATCTCGCCCGGCTGGCGGGGCTTCGGCCCGCCGGCGTCATCTGCGAAATCATGGACGAAGACGGCACCATGGCCCGGATGCCCAGCCTCGAAAAATTCAGCGAAAAACACGGGATCGGCATCTGCACCATTGCAGATCTCATCGAATACCGCATGCGAACCGAGTCCTTTGTTCACCGGGCCGCCGAGACCAACATCCCCACCAGCATCGCCGGGGATTTCCGCTGCGTTGTCTACAAGAACGATGTGGACAACCTGCTTCATATCGCCATGGTCAAGGGCGAACTCGACCCTGAAAAACCGATTCTGGTCCGGGTGCACTCCGAATGCCTGACCGGAGACATTTTCGGCTCCATGCGATGCGACTGCCGGGACCAGCTCCACAAGGCCATGCGGCTCATCGACGCCGAGGGCTCCGGAGTCGTTCTGTATGTGCGCCAGGAGGGCCGGGGCATCGGACTTATCAACAAAATCAAGGCCTATGCCCTTCAGGACGAAGGATACGACACCGTGGAGGCCAATGAAAAACTCGGATTCAAACCGGACCTTCGAAACTACGGCATCGGCGCCCAGATTCTTGCGGATCTCGGCGTTCGCAAGATGCGGCTGATCACCAACAATCCGAAGAAGATGGTGGGCCTCGAGGGATACGGCATTCAGGTGGTGGAGCAGGTGCCTGTTGAGATAGAGCCGAACGAGTACAACAAATGCTACCTGCAATGCAAACAGACAAAAATGGGACATATGCTCAATATCGAGACGGTTCGTTAAGTACAGAAAAAGGAGCGGAACATGCCAAAGACATATGAAGGCGGTTTTCAGGCGCAAGGGAAAAAGTTTGCCATTGTAGTGAGCCGGTTCAACGACTTTATCACCGAGAAACTGGTGGGCGGGGCCATGGACGCCCTGGTGCGTTGCGGCGCCGACGGCGGCGATGTGGATATCATCAAAGTGCCCGGGGCGTTTGAGATTCCCCTGGCGGCCAAGCTGGTGGCGGCCAAAAAGCAGCATGACGCCGTCATCTGCCTGGGAGCTGTGATCCGGGGCGCCACTCCGCATTTCGATTACGTGAGCGCAGAAGTCAGCAAGGGGATTGCCACGGTCAGCCTGGAGTCAGGGGTTCCGATCATTTTCGGCATCCTTACCACCGATACCATTGAACAGGCCATCGAGCGGGCCGGGACGAAGTCCGGAAACAAGGGTTGGAGCGCCGGCATGAACGCCGTGGAAATGGTCAACCTGATGGACGCGGTAGAGAAGCTGTAAGTTTATGGGAATTCGTCGCAAGGCAAGGGAGCGGTCGCTTCAGGCACTTTTTTTTGTGGACATGTGCCGTTACGACGCCATGGAAGCACTGGGAATGTTTCGCAGCCATTTCACTCCCTCCGAACCTATCCTTTCGTTCTTCACGCAGCTCACGGCCGGTGTCGTCCAGAACCGCCGGGCCATCGACGCCATCATCGAACGGTTTTCAAAACACTGGAAGCTAAGCCGGATGAGCTGCGTGGATCGAAACATACTGCGGCTGGCGGTCTTTGAAATGCTCAGCTGTTCCGACATTCCCGCCAAGGTGTCCATCAACGAAGCGATTGAAATCGGAAAGAAGTTCGGGACGGAGGACTCCGGCGCATTCATAAACGGCATCCTGGACAGCATCCGGCTGGCCATGGAAACCGAGCATCTGGTGCTCGACGGCGCGAACATATCTGAAAATTCTATATGAAAGAAGAGGGTGGCCATGAAAAGCAAAAAAGTCGTATTGACCGAAAATGAAATCCCGAAACAGTGGTACAACATCCTGGCGGATATCAAGATGAATCCCCCGCTGGGTCCGGACGGAAACCCCGTGAGCCCGGAGATGCTGGCGCCGGTGTTTCCCATGAACCTCATCGAGCAGGAGGTGAGCACCGAAAGGTGGATCGATATTCCGGAACCGGTGCTCGATATCTACCGCATGTGGCGTCCCTCTCCCCTGGTTCGGGCCTATTCCCTCGAAAAAGCGCTCGGAACCCCGGCCAGAATCTACTTCAAGAATGAAAGCGTCAGCCCCGCCGGCAGCCATAAGCCCAACACCGCTGTCCCGCAGGTCTATTACAACAAGGAGTTCGGCATCAAGAAAATCACCACCGAAACCGGCGCCGGCCAGTGGGGCAGCGCACTTTCCTTTGCCTGCTCCCAGTTCGGAATGGAGTGCCGGGTCTTCATGGTCCGCATCAGCTACGACCAGAAACCCTACCGCAAATCCATGATGCAGGCCTGGGGAGGCGTCTGCATCCCGAGTCCCAGCCCGGAGACCAACGCGGGCCGCGAGATTCTGGCCAAAGACCCCGACACCCCGGGAAGCCTCGGCATTGCCATCAGCGAGGCCGTGGAAGCGGCGGTGAGCGACCAGAGCGGCCAGACCCGATATTCCCTGGGAAGCGTGCTGAACCATGTGATGCTTCACCAGACGGTCATCGGCCTGGAAGCGAAAAAGCAGCTTGAGGTTCTGGGAGAATACCCGGATGTGGTGATCGGCTGCGCCGGCGGCGGCAGCAATTTTGCGGGCCTCGCGTTCCCCTTCGCCTACGACAAGATCAACGGACGGGACCTGGAAATCTATCCGGTGGAACCGGCCGCCTGCCCCACCCTGACCCGGGCGCCTTTTGTCTACGATCACGGTGACACGGCGGGATACACCCCGCTTCTTCCGATGCACAGCCTCGGCCACACCTTCGTGCCGGCCCCCATCCACGCGGGCGGCCTGCGCTACCACGGGATGGCCCCCACCGTCAGCCAGCTGGCGGTGGACGGAATCATCAGCCCCAAAGCCATGCCCCAGCTCCAGTGCTACGAAGCCGGTGTGCTCTTTGCCCGCACTGAAGGCATCATCCCGGCCCCCGAAAGCACCCACGCCATCGCCGCCGCCGTTGAGGCGGCCAGACAGGCGAAAGAGGAGGGCAAGGAAAAGGTTATCCTCTTCAACCTCAGCGGACACGGCCTCCTGGATCTGATGGCCTATGACAAGTATTTCGCCGGAGAGATCGAGAACCTCGACTTCACCGACGAGATGCTCCGGGAAGGCACCCGGGTGTTTGAGGGCTACCCGAAACCGCAGGTGATGAAGGGCAAATAACCGCGCATAGGGAATAGGGCAAAGAGCATAGAGAAAAACCCGAGGGACGATGGACGAGGGACGAGGGACGATAAAGATCCATGACGACAGGCAGCGGCGCTGCCCCCGGCTGGGGGGGCCGGTTTCCTTCCTGTATTGCAGGACCAGCGAAGAGAACCAGCCGTGCTTCAAAATCATGGACTGCTGGTGGGAGGCCTTCGATATTGCAGCCTATGTCGAAGAAAATTATCCTGAGGATATTTGCCGAAAGCTCTGCGAGGCCCGTCCCAAACCCAAGGTGAACCAGCTCCTGGAACTCATCGAGGCGGCTAAACGACGCGCCGAAAAGAGTTAGTTATTGTGTAATTTGTATCCCACACCGGGATATGTTTTTATCTTTTTACTTTGTGCCTCTGTGCCTTTGTGCCTCTGTGCCTTTGTGCCTTTGTGCCTTTTTTATCTTTTTACCTTTGTGCCTTTGTGCCTGCCGCCTTGGCGGCTCAGGAGGTTCTTTTGAT
Organism: Desulfobacterales bacterium; assembly: GCA_040235505.1. Lineage (GTDB taxonomy): Bacteria > Desulfobacterota > Desulfobacteria > Desulfobacterales > JAFDDL01 > JBECKW01. The sequence goes on along the minus strand of JBECKW010000340.1, from coordinate 2,530 downwards.
TATCAGATCGATTACCGTTGGACCCGTCATGACCAACTGCTATGTGGTGGGATGTGAGGAAACCCGGAAAGGGGTTATTATCGATCCCGGCGATGAAGTGGACTTGATTCTTCTCGAGGCAGCGGAGGAAAAGCTTTCCATCGAGCATATCATCAACACCCACGGCCATTTCGACCATGTGGGCGGCAACAGCCGGATAAAGGAGGTCACGGGCGCCGACCTCATGATTCATTCCCTGGACGCCCCGATGCTGGACGCCGTATCGGCCAGCGCCGCGCAATGGGGCCTCCGGGCAGACAATTCCCCGAAACCTGATCGCCTCCTTGTCGAGGGGGATGAGATCTCATTCGGGAATCTGACCTTCAAGGTCATCCATACCCCCGGTCATACCCCGGGCGGAATTTCCCTTCACTGCAACGGCGATGTCTTCGTGGGCGACACCCTCTTTGCCGGCTCCGTAGGCCGGACCGATTTCCCGGGCGGCGATTTCAACATCCTCAAGGAAAGCATCCAGAAAAAGCTGTTTGCACTGGATGATTCCGTCAAGGTATGGCCCGGTCACAACCAGGAAACCACCATCGGACGCGAAAAACGCATGAATCCGTTCGTGGGACTTTAAAAATCAAAAAAGTACGCTCTTACCGGATGAACCTTTTTTCATCCCTCATCCTTAGGCGCTCCAACCTCCGCCGTCACCCACGGCATGTCCTGATATTTCAGAATGTCATAGTAGAGCATGGTCTGTTTGACGTATTCAATGGGCTCATCGCCCCGGCAGAATCCGAATAACGATTTTTTGTAATATTTGGATTGTCGAAGCATGAGGAGGGTTTCGGAGATGGAGGACCATTTGTTGGGGTCGAGCTGAAGCTTTGCCGCAAGCTTCCGGGCATCCAGAAGATGCCCCTGGCCGGTATTATAGGCGGCAAGCGACAGATAAATCCGGTCCATCCCCTGCGCCTCGCTGAAATAATCGTACAAGTATTTCAGATGCTTGACCCCCGCCTGGATATTCTCCTCGGGATTATAGATATCGGTGACACCGAATTGCTTCGCCGTCTTTTTCGTGAGCTGCATGAGGCCATAGGCACCGGCATGGCTCCTGGCCCGGGGGTTGAAGTGGGATTCCTGGTACATCTGGGCGGCAATGAGCCGCCAGTCAAATCCGCAGGCTTTCGCCGCTTCCTGTATAATCGACTCATAGTTTGGAAGCCGGCTCTTGAGGCGTCGATGGTATGTCTGAAGATCCACAAAATCGAAATCCTGCACGTTGGCATAATATCGGTCGAAGATTTCCTTGAACTCGCCGTCGGCCTGGATGGTCCGGAAAAACTGATTGATCTGGTCCAGAAGCCCCGCGGCCTTTGGCCTCACCGCCCACCCCAGCCAGATCGAGTCCTTTGAAATCGTTCCCGCCACCTTGATCTGCGGATAATAGCGCCGGCTGAGAAACGCCGTATAACTGTCGGCGATGGTGATATCAATGGTCTTTTCGGCAACCCGCCGGATAAGCTCTTCCATCCCCACATCCTCATCGGCAACGATATCGACATCGATTCCTTTGGCTTTGAGGTTTTCAAGGATTTTCTCGTAGGCACTGTCCTTTCTGACATGGACGGTTCGGCCCGCCAGATCCTGCACACTCCGGATCTCATGGTTGTCCCTGTTCACGATGATATTCTGCCATGAGGTCAGATAACCATCTGAAAAAGCAACCTGTTTTTTTCTTGAAGGAATAATCGGCTGTCCTGCGGCGATAAAGCCGGTAGGTGTTTCCTTAAGCTTTGAAAGCATATCCGGCCAATCGTCCGCCAGTTCGACTTTGAGCCGAACACCCAGAAAATCGGCAAACGCCTTTGCCAGATCATATTCGAAGCCCATGGCCTGGTCCCGGTAAAGATAATAGCTCTGGGTGGTGTTCCGGGTGATGAGGGTGATTTCGCGCTTGGCGAGAATTTCTTTCAGGTATGTGGATGGCCGTCGCCAGTCCCGGATGTAAAACTGGTCGGTGGGCTGGAACCCGCCTTCCCAGAGGGCGCTGAAAAATGCGGCGGCGACTATTGCGAAAAAAAGAATCGCATCAAAAATAGCCGCCGGCAGATGTCTCGGTGATGAGGCCACCTAGAACGCTCCGGCCTCATATGGTCCATCTTCAGGAAATATATTTTCCTCTTCCCGATCCATGTCACATCCCCCTGATCTTCGTTTTTGCCTCTGCCGCTTTTTCCGATTTCTGAAACAGCGTCGCTGAAAAAAAGGGGCCGCCTGAAACCGGCCCCCAGTGGTATGGAAATATAGCACACTTTTATAAAACCGCAAAACAGAGACCCGAGGGCAATCACATCCGGGTTTCAGACTTGGATGAGTTGAATCGTTAAGAAAATCAGTCCCGAGATTCCGTGGGACCAGAAATGGGTGCCATCCGTCTGAGGCGGATCGCCCTCCACCACCGACGCCAACTAGCAGCGCCGGGGGGGGAATTTGCTGGAAGACGAATCGCCTGTCTGAAGCGGATTACAGATTCTTAAGA
>JBECKW010000151.1:0-17585 GCA_040235505.1 Desulfobacterales bacterium | reverse complement strand
CATTTTACCGGCCTGCATGACGACATTTATGTCCGTGCCATCATGATTGCAAATCAGGGGACGGAAGCCTTGCTGATTTCCGTAGAGGCCGGCGATATTTCCGACCAATGGCTCCCCCGGATCGCCGAGATTTCCGGTGTGCCCGAATGCAATATTTTCATGTCCGCAACGCACACGCACAGCGCACCGTTTATAAGCGAATCATTCCCCGAATTGGATTTAAAGGATGTGGATAAGAGTAAGGCGGTTGCGGAAAATGCCTGGGATGCTCTTTCGAAGGCCGTTGCAGCGGCCCGGGAAAATATGCAACCGGCCAAAGTAAGCTATGCAACCGGAGAATGTGATATCAACGTCAATCGTGATTATAAAAACACCGGCAACTCGAAAGATGTGACGGGACCTTACATTACCAGCCAAAACCCGCAGGGGATTTGCGATAAGACGGTCGCGGTCATGAAGTTTGTGGATATGTCCGGAAGGCCGATTGCCTACATTATGAACTATTCCATACATTCTTGTGTGATGTTTCTCTCCTATAACCAGGATGGCGGCATGGAAATATCGGGCGACATCGCCGGATATGCCTCCCGGTATGTGGAAGACAGAAGCGGAAAAAATTGTGTGGCGATGTTTACGATGGCATGTTCCGCGGATACAATGCCAAAATATGTCGCCGTTTATAACGTTTTCGATGCACAAGGCAATTTTACAACTGTAAATGACCATGCCGCCGGGTGGACACTGCTTGAACAGCAGTCGATGTATCTGGGTGCCGAAGTCTTGCGGGTCGGTGAACAGATGAAAGATTTCGCATCGGAAATTCCGATTTCAGGGACCACAAACAATATAATTGTCCCCGGAAAAAAGAAATGGCTCGGTGAGCCCTATAACCTGCCCAGGGATTACACCTATGAAGATGGGGATCCCATAGAACTGCGGCTTGGCCTCCTGCTCATTAATAATGTGGCATTTGTGGGTATCCCTGCCGAACTTGTCACCAGCGTCGGACAGCATATTGAAAAGACACTGACAGATCTTGGTTGTGCCGGAGCCCTTTGCATCACGCAGTGTAATGGTTCCGTCTCTTATATAAGCGATGATTTCGGGTATGCAAATCTCACCTTCTCAGCGACTGCATCCCGTTGTAAACCGGGAACCGATCGATTGATTCTCAACGAGGTGAAGAATATGTATGCGGTCGTTGAAAAAAAATGATAACGCCGCGGTGACTGTGCAATTCTTTTGTCTGATAATTTAGAATCTGAAATTGGCGGCTATAAATGTACGATTGAATATTTACCATAGAGATGTTGAGATTATATCAGTTTGCTTGTCGGGGCGCGCAAAACTACCGCGCGCCTGACAGCGATACGTTATGTGCATAGTATGGTTTTGATGGGGAGGCAAAAAGATGCCTGCACTGCTTTGGACGGGCAAGATATCATTGAAGGCGACCGCCGGGGCCGAGAGCGTCTTCAAAATTGTCTCGGCCCGGGAATCATCAGTCATTTAAATTTCAGTGGAAGCCCTGGCTGCCCCTTAAATAGTCACGGACGGATCAGAAGCTTTGGCCCGCGTGCTTCAGTCGCGGCTCGGCGACAGGAACCGCCGCCTTTGACTTTTTAGGCATGATGTAGAAGGACAGCACCGTTCCGACAACGAGCAGGGGAACCTCCAACAGGAGGTTGCCGTGCCACCACCCGTAATGCTCCATCATGTACCCGAAGATGGGAGAGCCGAAGCATTGGCCGAGATTCTGGCTGAACTGCAGCACCGCCATTCCCATGGTGGCGCCCATGGCGGTCTGGCCCAGGAGCAGCGGCGCGATGGGTCGGGCCGCGCCTCCCCCTTCACCGCCGGCAGCCCCCTGAATGAAGATGAAGATCCACATGCAGACGATGGCGTTGGGGCCGCTCACGAACATGAAGAACACGCTGATCAGCACCAGCACCATCATCGGGATGACCGCATAGTGCTTTTTCTCCGGGGCGAGCCAATCGCTGAACACGCCGGCCAGGGGTGCGAAGATGAACGCCAGCATCATGTTTAAGCTGGTGAACGTATCCGACGCCTGGCTGCCGAGGCCCAGTACTTTTTCAAGAAAGGTGTTGTAGAAGGTGTTGGTAATACCGAGAGTGCAGAAGCTGAAGATGAAAAAAACCGCTCCCAGAATCCAGATGTATTTATTCCGGAGGTACTTGAGGCTCTGGGTGAAGGTGCCTTCGATGCTCATGTCTCCGCATTCCCCTTCGGGGCATTTGAAGACAACTGCAAACAGGATAAACGCGACCAGACACAGCAGGGCGCACAGCCAGAACACCGCCCGGTAACCAAAATGCCCGGCCACGCCCGGCGCCACGTTGAACATGAGCACGATGCCGAAGGGAACCCAGGTCGCCCAGATGCCGAGGGCCAGGCCCCGGGTTTTCATCGGAAACCAGACGGACACGCAGGTTGGCGCCGCAACGCCGATGAGCCCCATGCCGATGCCCTCGATCATCCGGCTGATCATCAATATGGTGATGGAAGAGGTGACCGCGCTCCAGGCAGTTCCCACGCCGAGGCAGGCCACCGACAGAAGCATCGTGGTTTTCAGACCGAGCCTGCGGCAGATGAAGACCGCAGGAAACGCCAGGATGACGCCGATGATCGCCATGGAACTCATCAGGTACCCGAACGTGACCGGACTCATATGGAAGGCAGGAAAGAGCCAGGATGCCACGGCCGGAACTTTGAACCGAACCATCGGCCCCATCATGCTGGCGAAATAGGTGATGGCCAGGATGGCCCAGGCCCGCTTGGGTGTTTTCTGATCAGACACCGGGAGTTCCGAATAAATATCGCTCACAATAACCCCTTTTCGGCTTTAGCGTACATATTGGTGGAAGATCTCGACACTTGTCACTTACTCCGGCGCAGCCGGCATAGAAATAGGCACTTTCTTTCTGAGGGCGTTCATATGACAAAATTTCGATAGATTGTCAATGTGCACCCGGTGCAACGTCAGGGTCATCCATTTGCAAAAAACCTTGTTAAATTAGATGAACTTATTCCTAAAAGCTCTCCGGGCCGATATTGAGGACGACTATGATTTTATGCGATTCAGGGATAATGAAGTATGATATCAGATGATAATGCCAAGAAGTGGTTTCAAAACCTCCCCTGAGGCCCCATATTCCCGCCACGGCGGGATTGGCGCGATGGATCCAATCCTCGAAATATTACATATATTCCTCTTGATGGAATAGAAACGCATAAAATCATGGACGTCCACAATTTTTTCGCATAAAATTGCACAAGTCTTCACCATTTACGCACACTCTTCAAGCTGACCGTTATGCGGCTGAATGATGATATGAATTGAACGGATCATGATTTATATAACGAATGCATACACAGAGAATTTGAAGGCGCATGATCTTGAACTTAGATGAAAAAGATCAGCAGAGTTTGCGTATTCGACGCTTTGCCATGGCAGTTGTCACCTATTGCATGGCGATGCTGGCCCTTTTCTTTATAACCCGTCTTGGCATGGGAACTTTGACCCCCATCGTCTGGGGGGTTACCATAGGTCTGTGCCTTATCGGCAACAGTCTCTTTCTGATTCTGTTTATTACGGGATACAATCTTCGTTTCTCAGACCCCTCTCTGACCTGCCAGCAGATCATCTTTGCTTCGTTCTGGGGTATGGTCCCCCTCTGGGCCCTTCCGGCGGCCAGACCGATGATACTCATGTTTTTTCTGCCTGCTTTCGGATTTGGAATGCTGCGGCTGAACTTGCGGAAATATCTGATAGTGGTGACCTGGAACCTGTGTTCTTACGCGTTGCTGCTGTTAGTGGAGTTCACGATAAAACGACCCGGCTTCCGATTGGAGTATGAACTCTTCCTTTTTGTTCTCTATGCCATCCTTCTGACATGGATGGCTTTTTTCGGGGGGTTTATTTCCAAAATGCGCAGGGATCTAGGAAAGCAAAATTACATGATCCAGAAGGTGCATCAAGACCTTAAAAGAGAAGTCGATATCCGATGGCAGGCTGAACAAGAGAAGGATCGTCTAATTCTGGATCTACAAAAAGCTCTCGCAGAGATTAAGACTTTAGGAGGCCTTTTGCCCATTTGTGCCTATTGCAAAAAAATCCGGGATGACAAAGGCTATTGGAATCAGATCGAAAGTTACATTAAGGAGCATTCAGAAGCAGATTTCAGTCACAGTATATGCCCGGACTGCGCTAAAAAACTGTATCCGGATTTAATGACTGAGGAAAGAACGCCGCCACATAACAAATAAATAACCTCTTTAGAATAAACCAGGCAAAATTATTCATAACCAGGCACTAGACTCAGACGGGGCACTGCTCGGCCCAAACCGGAAGGTGATTGCATGCTTAAAAATGACTACATAATGCAAATTATAAATCAGTTTACCGAATTTCTGACACAAGTGCTTTTCAGGATAAAAAGCGGAGAAACTGAAAAAACTCATCAGGATATACAGACTGCAGCTGAACGGTTTCTCGGATTGAAACTGGACTTGATTCTAAGTCTCAGCAACAAAGAATTAATTAACATGCTCAGTGTAAATGGAGAAATCAATGTCGAAAAGTCTTATATGGCTGCTCAGTTGCTCATTTGTGAGGCAAATATCAGAGATGCGAATAATGGGAGTGGTTCTATAGAGATATACATCCGATCATTGGATTTATTCCTGAAAAGTTTTGGGCAAATGTATGAAATGCTTAAAATTGAGGCAGTGCCGACCATAAACCAGATCCTATTAGTGCTGCGGAACCAAGACCTCCCAATAGACATATACAGGCTGTTGATTCCCTTCTATGAGCACCAAGGTCAATATTCCAAGGCTGAAGACTGCCTGTTCGAGCTGGTTGACAATGGATTCGAGGAGGCACTGCAGATAGGTCAATCTTTCTACTCGCGTCTGCTGGAAAAAACAGATCAAGAACTTGAACACGGGAATTTGCCTCGAAGCGAGGTCAACGAAGGTTTGCAGGAGCTAAAAGCTAAAGTTGCCATCTAGAAATCATTTATCTCTGTTTTTATCGATGTGTTCAGAGCTTCGACATCTTTGCTCTTCTTATTTCAACAGGGTGTAAATGAAGTTATCCTTCTTCAAAATGATGAACTTATTCCTTCGTTTATAGATAAAGAATATATACTGGTATCAGCCCTAAAAAACAGTTCAAATACCGGGTATTCGGGGGGCACAATTTAACAGCGTATCCATGTGACAGTTTGGTCCGACCCGGCAGGCAGGCGGAGGCTGATTATCACGGGGAGGTCTTATGCGGGAAGAAGTCAGACACAGGGACCCGGGCACCGAATTCTACACACCGGAAGGGTGCTTCATTATCGAGTTGTCCAACATCGCTTACGATCCAGATGCGTCTATCGCTGAAGCGCGTGTGCCACCAGGGAAAACCACCCGATGGCATCGAGTGATAGATACAACCGAGCGCTATGTTCTTCTCGCCGGCGAGGGTGAAGTAGAGGTCGGAACCCTGCCGTGTGAGCGCGTCGGCCCAGGAGATGTCGTGTTGATTCCACCCGGCGTACGACAGCGCATCACGAACGTCGGAAGAGAGGATCTTGTCTTCCTGGCTATTTGTACTCCGAGATTCGAACAGGCGGCCTATGAAGACATGGACTATAAGATCCAATTCAGCGGTACTGCAGTCTCATTAAAAGGAGGGAAGGATGATGAATAAAAGATACATGATGACTTTATTTGCCATATCCGCCTCAATAGTGCTTCTGATGACGATGGCCGGCTGTGGCGCGAAAAAAGACGTTAAAGCAGGGGAATCCTGGGTGGTTACGGAGACGACCCGACTGTCAAGCCTGACCGTTGCCAGGGGCGCCGTCATTAAGGCGCCGGAGGGCAAGAGCCTGACCATGACGGTGGACGGCGTTGAAACGGGGCAGAAATTGCTGACGACCATGGGCGTCGATACGCAAATCGAGCCGGGGACCTACAAGGGCGATATCGTCCTTTCCGTGACCCAGACCAACCCGATCAAATTCAAAGATATCACCTTCCCGTTGCGACAGGCACTCTATCTGGATCAAACCGGCATTGTGGCGGACAAGTCTGTCCTGGCGGCCGTGTCTTTTAAAAAACAATCCGATTCCGATATCGATGATATCCGCATCAAATCGACCGGAGAATGCTTCAACGGCATTTATGTGGCCGGCGGAAACTACACCCTCCGGAATGTCAAGATCGATTTCAAAGGCAACGGCCGCAACGACTTCGCCGGCTATGGCGCGGCCATCGTGGGCACCGGGAAGGATACCCGTCTCGTTCTGGACGAGGCCGATATCAGGACCCAGGGCACCGTTCGAACGGGCCTTATCGCAGGTGGCGGCAGCAATGTGATTGTCAAAAACACCACGATCCTGACTCTCAATGGTGTGCTTCCCCCGGATTATGTCCCCAGCGTCAACATGGCCGGGATGAGGGGCGGACTGGGCGGCGGAGGCAACGTTCGCGCCACCAACCTGATCGGCACCAACACCCGGGCCACCTACATCAACTCCTCCATATCCTCCGAGGGCTGGGGCTGCCTCTCCCTGGATGATTGCACGACTCCCGTCCTGACGGTCATCGACAGCAGGCTGGCGCATACCGGTCATAGCGGGGGATACGGCACGTATGACATCGGCAACGGCACCGAGAGGTTCCTCGGCTGCGAGTTCGACGTTCAAAGCGATGCCACAATTTTAAGGGGCGGATCGCTCCTCTATGCGGACAGCACCGCCGAGGCCGTCGCACTGCTTAACACCGATCTCAATCTCGGCCTCACCGATGATGAACTCAAGGCCCTGCCGGTCAAGCATACGGTCGTCAATTCAGCGCGCTTCGGCATCACGTGCGCCGGCAGTGGAAGCGTCGAGGTGAAGGACGGTACGATATTCAATACCCAGGAGGCCGTCTTCATGGTCAAGGGCGGAACAGCGGCGATCAGCGTGGACGGTTCCAAGGGGGCCGGCCTGAACGCTGCCAACGGAATCATCATGCAGATAATGGACGATGACGATCCGGGACCCACGATGCCGAACGGCACGTTCGACAATCCGTACATCGAGCCCGATAACCCCCCGGAAAAAGATGCGTCGTGGGACGTTACTTCGACTGACAATGCCACGGCGGCGGTCTTTTCCAATATTCAGTTGAAAGGCGACTTTTACAATGCCGCGGGATGGGGCAAGATGGCCAAAACGAGCGGCCCCGGCGGTTCAGCGGGCGGCCCGGGGGGACCGGGTGCCGGAATGCCCGGTGGCGGGACAGGGGAGCCGGGTGAGGCGGGCGGTGCGGGTCCTGCAGGAGCGGTTGCCAGCCCCAACGGTGAAGCAATGGGGCCCGGTGGCGGCGGGATGCCCGGTGGGGGCGGCATGCCCGGTGGGAGCGCCGCAGGGGGCAACATGGTGCTTACCTTCGATAACGCCGGCATCACCGGTGTTATCACTGCGTCCGAGGCCCACCACCCCAAGAAAAAAATTTATATGGTCGAAGACTATAAGATGTTCAGCGAAGTCACCAATACGGCCCGTGCGGCGATCAACAACGGGGTGATCGTTTCCCTGACCAACGGATCCACCTGGACGGTCACCGGCACGTCTTACCTGACCCGCCTTTCAATCGATGAGGGGTCCGCCGTCGCCGCGCCCGAGGGCTGCAAACTCACCATGACGGTCGACGGGGTGGAAACGCCCGTCAAGGCCGGAACGTATAAAGGCGACATCGTGCTTACGGTGGTTTCTTCTTAAGCAGGCAGAGCCGGAGGCTATAGGCGATAGGCGATGGGCTATAGGATCCAGTCAGAAGATGCACGCTTTTCGTGTGTGTTACTGCTAAAGATTCTAAAAACAGGTATTCACGGTACGCGATTTAACAGTATATCGATGTGGTAGATAGGAAGGCGGCGCGGCCCAGCATGAGAGGGGGCTATCCCCAGGGCTTCTCGGCCGCGGCGTACCTTCCGGCGATACGGCCGCCCGCGAGGACGGAAATACCCACATTGCCGCCGGCGGGGCCGTAGTGATCTCCCCAGATGGAACCGAGCGCGCCGGCTTCGTAGAGGCGTGGAATGGGCTTCCCGTCGTAGCCGACGACCTGGCCCTTTTCGTTACGCTCCGGGCCGCCCATGGTAGAGATGGCGCCCACATACACCCGCATGGCGTAATAGGGGCCGTTATCCCACGGGCCGAGCTTTCCCAGAGTACCCTTTGGGGACCTCCCGAAGCGGTCCGGTACGCCGTCCGCCACGGCGCGTTGGATGGCTTCCAGTTCGGATTTCAGATTCTCCTCGACCATCCCTGTTTTTTCCGCCAACATCCCCAGCGTGTCGCCTTTGATAATCCATCCTTTGGCGATTTCCGCGGAATTGTCATTACTGAAGGCGGGCGCGCCTCCCAATTCCTCCGGCAGCCAAGCGGTATAGCTTTGAGCCATCGATCCGGCTTTTCGAGCGGTCTCATCGAAAACGATCCATCCGGGATTGCGTGAATACCCCAAACCGGTGTGATCCACTTCGATCATGTTCTTCCAGAAGTTGTGCTCCATCAGGCGGCTCTCGTCGGCAAAACGCTTTCCGTATCGATCGCAATATATCCAGGAAGGCTTCATGGAGCCGAACGTGAGATACCCGCTTTTTCCCTCCTCAAACCATGGACAATAGTAACCGCAAATGCCGTTCATGTGCCAAAGCCTGGCGCCGACCCGGGTCGCCATGGGGATGCCGTCGCCGGTGTTGAACTTCCACCCGGCAAACTTCATCGGGTAGGGCCGAAGATAGTTGCGGATCATCTCATCGTTAAAGTCGAAGGGCCCGGTACATAGAACCACCGCCCTTCCGGCTTTCACGGTGATCTCTTTCCCCTCCCGTTCCGCCCGCACCCCGATGATCTCCCGAGTCTGCGGGTTCTGAATGAGGTCCCTGGCAGGTGCGCGATACAGGACCTTGACACCCCGTCGTTCGGCCTGTTCCTTGAGGGAGTCGCATAAAAGCGCCCCATGTGCGCCGGCCCCCCTGGGGGGGCCATCCATTGTCTTCGCATCCGTTGCTTTCGTATCCATTGCCTTTGATGTCGTAGGCCTTCCGGTGAGCATGTGCTCCCGGCCCGGGGCATCCGGAAATTCGGAGTAGATCATATTGCCGATGCTGAATCCAATCCCCATGGACGTCAGCCATTCCTGATTCTTGCAGGTTTCCCTGGAAATCTCCTGGATGATCGCTTCAGTCACACCGTTCTGCCCGATGGTGGCTCTTAAATACTGAACCATTCCCTCGAGGCTGTCGGGATTGGTGATATTGCAATCGGAAATCTTGGTGCATCCCCCGCTGACGGGGGATTTTTCCAGAGCCAGCACCCTCGCGCCGGCGTCCGCCGCTTCGATGGCGGCCACGATGCCGGACCCGCCATAACCCAGAACCACCACATCCGCCGTTTCATCCCATGTCGTCGGCATCGAGGCGGTGGGAAGTTTGGTCGTCTCCGACCGTGCGAGAGCAGCCCATGCGGTGGACAGGGGGGCGCTCGCCAATCCGGCCGAACCAATGGCCAACCCCTTTAAAAAGCTACGACGATGGACGCTTTTTCTTCCGTTTTCTTCCGTACCCATCCGGCTCTCCTTTGACTCGCTGTGTAAGGTGGTGGTAGACAATCCTCGGCCCGATCTGCGCTGAATTTTTCATCCGCAGAAATATCTTCAGACGCTTGAACAGCCCGTGAGCCGATTTCTCAAATGACATCCGCTCCAGGCAAGCGGACCTTTTTCCGTTGAAATAAGGAACGGCAGGGCTCCCATGGCGCCGGGCTGCCGAATAGTTCGTTCAAATGATTGTGAGATTATAAAACGACAGGAACGATCCTTTTTAAAACCCTATTGGACGAAATGTCAAGGGTGCATCCGAATCTATACGCGGATGGGGGGGCAGACCATCGAAAGTGATTGTATTCATCATGAAAAGGGAGTAAAAATGGGCCGTTCAACCTTACCACTATTTGCCGGATGGTTTCATAGGGCTCCCGGCCCCATATCCATCCCTATGCATAAATCACGGCAAGAATACGGGCGTTCTTATCACCTGCGGTTTTAACCTGGTGCGGTGTCGTGGAATCGTAATAGATGCTGTCGCCGACACCGAGAATGTGCTGCTCGTCCCCGTAGAGCACCTCTATCTCACCTTCGAGCACGTAAATGAACTCTTCTCCCTCATGAAACGAAAAGGTGCATTCCTCGGGAACCGACGGATGCACGTCGATGATGAAGGGCTCCATGTGCCGTCCCTTTCTGTTTTTGGCCAGGGGATGAAAATCCAGAGTGCTTGAGCAATAGGAGCCGAGGCCGGAAAACCCGAGTTCGGTTTCCGGGAGTCCCGACTGCCGCACTACGAGAGCTCCCGTTACAGGTGCGTCGTCCATCAGCGTACTCAAATGAACACCGAGCCCCCGCGCGATTTTCAGGAGCGGCGCAATGGAAGGGACCAGTTTATCCGCCTCGAGTTCTTCGATGAACTTCTTGTGGATTTTGCTTTGTTCGGCGAGTTGTCCGATGGAGAACTCCTTCGCCTCTCGCAACTGCTTGATTTTCTGCCCAACACTATGTTTTTTTGTCATACAGGTTCTCCTGAAGGCCTTGTGTGGAGCGCGCCCCTGCAACGAATTCGACGAGCGTATCTACCTTGCCGTTCGGAAACACTCAATGCACTGTAGCACCCGCAAAGGGCAGGGAGTTGATTACGGCATCAATTTTATGGCGAAATTGTGGTGGGCTGTCAATACTTATATGGTAAACGTTTCGTGGAATTTCGAAGCGTTTTTGGCCCTCATATTTCCTTCGCCCGGTGACAGGCGCACAGCTGCCCGCTGTCCGGACGGTCCGTCCGATTGATCAGGCGCGGTTCCTCGGTTTTACAGATACCGGCGACATGGGGACAGCGGGTATGAAACCTGCAGCCGGAGGGCGGATGAATCGGAGACGGCACATCGCCCTGAAGCGGCTTGTAGCGGCGCTTACGGGTCGGATCGGGGATGGGGATCGCGGCGAGCAGGGCCCGGGTATAGGGATGGGAGGGGGCTGCATAGAGGTCGCCGGCGTCGGCGTACTCGACGATTTTTCCCAGGTACATGACGGCAATTCGATCGGAAATATGTTTCACGACAGCAAGATCATGCGCAATGAAGAGATAACTGAGCTTCATCTCCTGCTGCAGTTCGAGGAGGAGATTCAGGACCTGGGACTGGATGGAGACATCCAGGGCCGACACCGGTTCATCACAGATGATCAGTTCCGGATTCAGGGCAACCGCCCGCGCGATGCCGATCCGCTGGCGCTGTCCCCCCGAAAATTCATGGGGATAACGGGAAACGGCGTCCGCCGGAAGGCCCACCCGATCCAGCAATCCGCGGACTTTTTTGCGACGTTCCTTCCCCGAACCGATCTTATGGATGACAAACGGCTCCTCGAGGATTTCTCCGATGGTATGGCGTGAATTCAGGGATTCAAACGGGTCTTGAAAGATCATCTGCAAATTTCGGCGAAGGGCCCTCATCCGGCGGCGGTCCGCCTTCAGCAGATCCTCCCCTTTGAACCGAATCCGGCCGGCCGTGGGGGAATACAACCTCAGGATCGTGCGTCCCGCGGTGGTTTTACCGCACCCGGATTCGCCCACCAGCCCGAGCGTGCGGCCCGGGGCGATTTGGATGGAAATGTCATCCACCGCGTGGACATTCCCCACTCGATGCCGCCATACGCCGGCCTTGACGGGAAAGTACATCTTCAAGTTCTCTACGCGCAGCAATTCTGCATCGGGAGTATCCATATTCTTATCCAACCTCCACGGGCGTCGGGGCATCGGAAGCATATAAAAAGCAGCGCGCCCAATGGGCGTCGCCAACCGGAAACGCCGCCGGCTCTTTTTCCCTGCAAACGGGCATCACATCGGGACATCGATTCTGAAAGCGGCACCCCGACGGGAGCTGGTGAAGGCTCGGCACGCTGCCCGGGATAATGGGCAGGGTGGTTTTGGGCTCGGCTTCCAGGCGGGGGATGCTTTTCAGCAGCCCCTTGGTATAGGGATGTTTCGGATTGCCGAACAGGGCGGTGACCGATGCCGATTCGACGACCCAGCCGGCATACATGACCAGAACTTCCTGGCAGATTTCGGCGATGACGCCCATGGCATGGGTGATAAAGATCACTGACATGCCGGTTTCCGCCTGGAGGGAGAGTATCAGCTCCAGGATCTGGGCCTGGATGGTGACATCCAGCGCCGTGGTGGGCTCATCGGCAATGAGCACATCGGGTTTGCCGGCCAGGGCCATGGCAATCATGATGCGCTGCCGCATTCCGCCGGACATCTGGTGGGGATAATCTTTCATGCGACTTTCGGCTTCGGGAATGCCCACCTTGTTCAGAAGGGCGACGGCCTCCTGGTACCTGTCGCCATTCGTGAGATCGGGCCGGTGGAGGGTGAAGACTTCCATGAGCTGACGGCCGACCCGGTGGACCGGATTCAGGGCGGTCATGGGTTCCTGAAAGATCATGGCGATGCGCTCACCGCGGACGCGGTGCATCTCTTCCGGCCGCAGGGAGAGGAGATCGGTATCTTCCAGCCGGATCGATCCACCTTCGATGCGGCCGGCGGGCTGGGGAAGGAGCCGCATGATGGAAAATGCCGTGACGCTCTTGCCGCACCCCGATTCGCCGACCAGGCCCAGGATGGTGCCCCGATGAAGATCGAAACTGATATCGTCCACCGCCCGGACGTGTCCGGATTCCGTATTGAAGGCGGTTACCAGGTGCTGCACCCGGAGAATGGTGTCATGTCCGTTCATGGCGGTATCCATCCATCACTCGACTTCCGCTGCATGTTCATAGGTGGTGTCCTTTCGGGTCACCGGTGGAAAGGTTTTCCCCTCCCTCCGGGCCTGCTCGGTCTCCTTGTAGAGATCCGGGTCGAACCAGAACAGTCCCCCGAATTGTGAGGAAAAGGGGCTGAACAGACTATCCGAGCTTCGCGTGGCCGGAGGCTCCGGGAGGCGCCACCACCGCCAGTATACGTCCCGGAAGTATGGCACCATGAAGGTGGGCACGTAGGAGCCGTCCTCATGGATCAGAGCCTCGATCCGCCACGCCAAGGCGATGCGCTCCTTTTTTTCCAGCGAATTGCGGTAGCGGTCGATCAGGTTGTCCAATTCCGGGTTGTCGGCGTTGGTGATGTTGTTGGTCTGGGGTTTGTGGGCGTTGTCGGAATGCCAGCCTTCCCAGAACTGGGGGCGAAGGCTCGTGCTCCACCCCCAATAGGCCACGTCATAGTGCTTCTCCATGACCTTTTTGTAGCAGGCCATGTCATCGAGCAGCTGCAGGTTCAGCTCGATGCCTGCCTTTCGGGCCTCTTCCTTGAAGACCACCAGCCGTTTGGTATACTGGTCGTAGGAGTAAACCAGCTCCACGGAATAGCGGCGTCCATTCTTGGTCCAGATGCCGTCGGAACCGCGCTGCCATCCGGACGTGTGCATGTAGGCTTCGACTTTTGCGATGTCGTAGCGGCGGGCCTTGATGTTCGGGTTGGTGTACTCCCCGTAGCCCACATAGCCCTGTTCCAGCCGCATATAATCGTTATGGAGCACATCCCGGATCACCTTCCCCACATTCATGGCGTGGGCGAAGGCATACCGCAGGTTCGGGTCCTTGAAAATATCCCGGTCCTCGTTCAGATAAAAGCCGGCGGAGGGTTGGGGGACATCGTTGAAGAACCACATTTTATCCACGTACCCCTTTTCCACTACGTCGGTTTTGGTTTTGATATGCCAGACGGTGGGCATAGTGGCGACGAATTGGTCCAGTTTGCCCTTTTTAAAATATTCCCATTGCAGGTTGCTGTCCCGGATGACCTTGTAAAGGACGGTGTCCACATTGAAGCGGTTCTTGAAGTATCGAAGATCGTTCGCCCACCAGTCCGGTTTTCGTTTGAAGCGGATGTAGCGGCCTTTCCTGAATTTTTCTATCTGATACGCGCCCGTGTTGGGAACTGCGGCCCAGTTGTATTTCCTGACGAAATCATCCCCCAGGGTGCCGTAAAAGTGTCGCGGCAACGGATAGATGTTGAGGTAAAGGTCGAGATCCGGATTGGCCTTGGTGGCGACCATGGCCAGGGTGTGATCATCATATACGATCACCCGGTCGATTTCCTTGGTATAGAAGTCATTGTACCAGGGAGCGATGATGTATTTGGAGCGCATGAACTCGAGGGTATAGGCATAGTCGTCGGCCGTCACCGGCACGCCGTCGGACCACCGGGCGTTGGGATCGAGCTTGAAATACATGGTCTTCTTGTCCGCGCCGAATGCCCAGTGGGTGGCCAGCTCCGGAATAATGTTCAAGGTATCGGGGTGGAGGTCGATGAGGGTGAACTGGTTGTCCAGGATGGCACTGCGAAATGTGTTGTTGGCGTCGGGCCCCACGGTTCTGAATGTCAGTGGAAAATCGGAGATGGCCAGATGGAGGGTCCCGCCCCGACTGGCCTGGGGAGAAGCGAATACCGGGTCGCTGGTGTTCGTGAGCCAGACAATACCCTCCGGGAGGGGCTCCCGGGGCTCGCTTTTCGTTGGTTGCGGGATCGGGGCCGCCGGGGAGCTTTTGGCTGCGGCTTTCTTTTTCGAAGGGGTTTCCCGGGAGCAGCCGGCCCACAGCAGGATCAACAGATCCAGACACGCAAAGAGCACGCGGCGGCGGCCGCGGGAAACGGGGTTTTCACCGGGCGCATGACGCCGCCGGAAACCGAAAACGTTGAAAAGGCGGGGCCTCATTATTCGTACACCGTATGCATTTTGGGATCGAAGGCCTCACGGACCGCCTCTCCCATGAAAGTCACCAGTACCAGGGTGATCACCATGGCGCAGATGACCGACGCGCCCAGCCACCAGGAACTGAAATTGTCCCATGCCTCGAGAAGCAGTTCCCCCCAACTGGGGGTGGGGGGAGGCAGGCCGAATCCGAGATAATCCAGGGAGGTCAGGGCGACAATACCGCCCGCGATGGAAAAGGGGATGTAGGTGACGATCAGGGAGATCGTGTTGGGGATGATGTGCTTGAAGATGATCCGGGTATTGGAGGCGCCCAGGGTCTTGGCGGCCATGACATAGTCCCGGGTGCGTTCCTTGTAGGTCATGGTGCGCATGGTCCAGGTGATGTCCATCCATCCGAAAAAGACCATGATCAGGATCAACCACAGGAAGCTGGGCACCACAATGGAGGATATGATGATGACCACGTATAGAAACGGCACGTTGCTCCATATTTCGATAATGCGTTGGAGAAACAGATCGAATTTTCCGCCAAAATAGCCCATGGTGCAGCCGATGCTGATTCCCACCATATAAGAGCATCCCATGAGCGCGAGGGCAAACATGAGGGCGATCCGGAAGCCGTAGACAAGGCGGGCCAGGACATCGCGGCCCGACGCATCGGTTCCAAGGTAGTGCCTGCGCTGCAAGGAGGGAGGCTCCGGCGGCAGGGTGTCCGCCCGAAGATCGTTTTCGTAGGGGTTGAAAGGAACCGGCGGCATGATCACCCAGTTGCCGTCATCGGCCTTCCGGAACACCTTCGCCAGCTCGCGATAGTCGGTTTCATAATCGTAGTCCAGACCGAATGTCCGGCCGGGGATGATGGCTCCATAGGTCGGGAAAAAATATTTCCCCTGGTAATGGACGACCAGGGCCCGGTTGTTGACGAGCAGTTCGGCACCAAAGGAGCACAGGATCGCGATGGAAAGGAGAATAAAGGAATAGTAGCCCCGTTTGATGGATCGGAACCGCTTGAACTTTTTTATGGTCAGAGGGCTTAGACCCATGGCGCACCTTTTTGCATCGGATTATTCAAACTTCACCCTCGGATCCACAATCGCGACGCATATGTCGGACAGGACGTTGCCGATCAGAAACAACAGGCTGGAAATCACCAGAACCCCCAGCACCACCGGATAATCCCGGTCAACCGCCGACTCGTACCCCAGCAGTCCGATGCCGTCGATATTGAACACCTTCTCGATCAAAAAGGAACCCGAGATGATGATGCTGATATTGTTTCCGAAACTGGTGGCGATGGGTATCAGGCTGTTCCGGAGGGCATGTCCGAAGACGGCCCGCTTGAAGGACAATCCCTTGGCCATTGCGGTACGCACATAGTCCGCCGCCAGGTTGTCCATCAGGGTGTTTTTCATCAACAGGGTCATGAATGTGAACGCTCCCAGCAGGTAAGCGGCCAGGGGGAGCACGGTGTGCCAGGCCAGGTCGATAAACTTGCCCATCATGGATAACGTGTCGAAATTGTCACTGACCAGCTCGCCCAGGGGAAATAATTCCCAATGGGAAGCAAACAACAGAATCATCAGGATACCCGCCACCCATCCGGGAATGGCGTATCCGATGAATACGACAATCGACGTGATGTTGTCGAAATTGCTTTTATGCCGGACGGCTTTGGCGATACCGAGGGGGATACAGACGCTGTACGTGGCGATCAGCGTGAGAATACCGAAATAGAGAGAGATGGGGATCCGGTCCTTGATGATTTGCCAGACCGGATCGTAGTAGCGAGTGGATACCCCCAGGTTCCCGTGGAGCACCTTGCCGAGCCAGAGGACATAACTGGTGAGCACCGGCTTGTCGAAGCCGTAGTATTTCTTCAGCAGGGCGATCTGTTCGTCGGATAAGGGCTGGCGCTGAACCGCCTGGGAGGTGGATCGACGTCCACCGCCTTCCATGGCCTGCTGCTGTGCCTGGACGATGATGCGTTCGATGGGGCCGCCGGGCACAAACCGGGTGATGACGAACACCAGGACCGTGATCCCGATGAAGGTCGGTATAATCAGCAACAGTCTGCGGATAAAGTAGGCGGTCATTTTTATCCAGGCTTATCCAGAATCGAGTCCTTCACAATATTGACCAGCGGCAATAGCCATACTAGATTTTTAGTGATCGATCATGGGCTATAACACTATTAGCCAAGATATAGAACCTCTTACTGTTTTTCAAGCGGTTTCGTGTGGGGAAACAGATCTCGATAGAGAGTAAGCTCATGAAATATTGGATGCTTTGTGGGATTAGCTGATAGCTCATAGCTCATAGCTGATAGCTCATAGGAACTACCTAAAAGCGATTCTCCCGCAGAGCCACAGAGACGCTGAGCACTGAAAAAACAGAAGATAAGAAATTGAGAAGATAAGATGTTGAGAAAAAAGTGCAATATTCAAATATTGATGTTTTCTTAACTTCTCAGCCTCTTATCATCTCAGCTTCTTGCTGTTATCTGCAGTTTGGCGTGAGACCATGTTTTTTGCTGTTCCCATGAGCTATCAGCTATCAGCTATATCAGCCGGTTCGCGAAATTCATGCTTTCAAAAGGGCGCGAATCTGATATGGTTTACCTCGAATTAGCTGCGTGTATGTTCTCATAAGTGCTTCGTATTCGATCCACGGTGGATGAACTTCCTATTATGAGGTAGAAAAAGCGAGGTTACGCCATTGTCTCAAGTCACTATCCCTGTTCAGGAAAAAAAA
>JBECKW010000266.1:0-4933 GCA_040235505.1 Desulfobacterales bacterium | reverse complement strand
AGGCAATTGAATGATCTTTGCAGGGGTATCTTTCTTGGTTTTCTTCTTCTCTTTTGTTTTCTTGCCTTTTACCTCGACGGTTTCAGCTTTTTCCACTTCAGGCGTCGCGGCAGCGGCTTCCGTTTCGGTGGGAGCAGCACTTTCGACAGGTTCTCCGGTGGCGGGTGCCTCACCCATCGGAGACGCTTCCGCCGCTGGTTCGGATGGAGGCGGTTCTACGACCTCTCCGGACACCGGCTCTTCAGGCGCGGGTTCCACCGGGGGCTTTTCAATCTCCGGCAACTTCACGACCTTGGCAGCCGGTTCCTTGGCTCGTTTGCGAACAACCGGTGCCGGGGTTTCCTCTACGGTCGGCGCCTGCGTTTCTGCGGAGGGAGATGTAGCCTTCGATTCAACCAATGGTTCCGTGGCGGAAGGTGACGCGTCCGGCTCGCCGGCATCCGAAACCTCCGGCGCAGGAGATTCCACCTCTTCGGTTTCGGACGATACTTTTCGCCTGCGCCGAATGACGGTCGGTCGAATTCGGGTTTCTTCGACATCGGGCGCTTTTTTTGAAAAAAGATCCCCTTTGATACGGGAAACCGTATCCTCCTCAAGGGCACTCATGTGGCTTGCAACTTCCACGTCCATCTCTTCCAGTTTAACCATGAGCTCCTTGGTCGTCATGTTTAAATCTCTGGCAAGCTCAAATACTCTGATCTTGGCCATTCAACCCCCTTCAAGATTTTTCCTTAAAGTAACGCTGCCGTGCAGCAACTGCCTGCAAATTCAAATCATTCCGCTATTCTGACGTATTCGATGCGTTGTCCGTCGAATCATCCGTCTCTGAATCCTGGGCCGCCTCCGGAGACAGGCCTTCATCTTCCACCTTCTCTCCAGAGAGTTCATCCTGTGGCTGCTCCGGAGCGGGAGCTTCTTCAAGGCTTTTCGCAGCTGCTTTTTCTTTGTTCACCACATAGAACTGGGCGTTTTCGATCAGCGCCTGGGCATCGGTTTCAGAAAGATCCCGAATCTGGGTCAACTCTTCCGCCGCACACGACGCCAATTCCTCCGCCGAATAAAGTCCCTTTTCATGTAGCGCATCGGCCAGGCCGGTGGTCATCCCGGAAAGCGCCAACAGGGATTCGTACCCGTCCTTAATGGCCTGACTGTAATCGCTATCGCTTCTGACATCCAGATGCCATCCGGTCAGTTTGGACGCCAACCGGACATTCTGCCCCCGCTTCCCGATGGCCACCGACAGTGACTCGTCCGGAACAATCACCTCCATGGCGCGGCTGCCTTCATCAATGATCACCCTGGATATTTCCGCGGGTGCCAGCGCGTTGCAGACATATCTTGCGGCATCCACATGCCAGGGAATGATATCGATCTTCTCCCCCCGAAGCTCCTGCACGACATTCTGGACCCTGCTGCCCTTCATGCCGACGCAGGCACCCACGGGATCGATGTCCGAATCGTTGGATGCCACCGCTATTTTCGCCCGGCTTCCCGGTTCCCTTGCGGCACCCATGATGGACACCACACCCTCGCTGATTTCCGGAACCTCTGTTTTAAAAAGCACGACAAGAAAATCGGATTGGGTCCGGGACAGAAGTATCTGGGGGCCTTTCGTGTCATGGAGCACATCCAGAATGTAAGCCCGGATGCGATCACCCCTGCGATAACTTTCCCTCGGCACTTGCTCCCGCCGGGGCAGCACGCCTTCGGTGTTTCCCAGGTTTACAATGATATCCCCGCGATCGAAACGCTGTACGATGCCGTTGATGATCTCCCCCTTGCGGTCGATGTAACCGGCGTAAACGGCATCTTTTTCGGCATCCTTCATTTTTTGAATAATGACCTGCTTGGCAGACTGGGCGGCAATCCGGCCGAAGGTGGTGGTATCCATTTTGGTGCCGAGGCTGTCGCCATACTCGCACTCCGGATCCAGTTTCCGGCCTTCTTCGTAGGAGATTTCAAGATCCGGGTCTTCTACGGTTTCAACGACCTCCTTGAACTGGAAAACCTCTATCTCGCCCGTCTCTTCGCTGTATTGGACTTCGATATCGGTCTTGTTTCCAAGCTTTTTCTTTGCGGCCGATCTGAGGGCCTCCTCAAGCGCCTTGAACAGGATATTTTTATCAATCCCTTTTTCCCGGCTGATCTGGTCAACAACCCGCTTGATATCTGAAATTAGCATACGTTTCTCCGTTCCCATTAGGCAAGTCGTGCCCTGACAATTTCCTGAAAAGGAATGGTGACGGTTTTATCCTCCATGAGAAGGTGAATGGTTTCACCGGCCACACCCTTGAGGATACCTTTAAAATTTTTCTGTCCTTCAATGGGCTCCCTGACTTTAATCTTCGCAAGGCGCCCCTGAAATTTCTCAAAATCCCTTATTTTGCCCAGCGGACGGTGCTCACCGGGTGAGGAAACCTCCAGATGATATGGCCAGATATTCTCCAACCCGACATCCAGAACATCCCCCAGAGGACGACTGACCCGCGCACAATCGTCGAGCGATACCCCTCCGTCCCTATCGATATAGACCCGCAGAACCCAACCAACGGATTCTCTCTGGAACTCCACGTGAACAAGCTCCAGCCCCTCGCTTTCACAAAGCGGTTCGGCAAGATCCTCCACCGCCTTCACCACCTCTGCCTGGTTTACTTTGGGTTTCGGGGCTTCGTGCTTGTCTCCCCTTCTTTTTCCGGCAGCCTGCTTCCTCCCCAAAGCCGTTCCTTTCTAATAGAAAAATAAAAAACGGGCACGTGCCCGTTTCTTTTCATATCGGTAGACTTCTCGAGAAGGCGTTACAAAGTTAATTCATCATGCTACCATTTGTTAATAAATTCGCTTCAACAATACAACCCTTGAAGCCTACCTTTAAACCTTTATGAAAAAGGCGGACTGTCCGTTGGAGCGGGCAACGAGATTCGAACTCGCGACACCAAGCTTGGGAAGCTTGTACTCTACCAACTGAGCTATGCCCGCTTAACGGATGCGTAATCTAAGCTAAAAAAAAGGGCTTGTCAATAAATTTGATTGCTTAAAAAGCAATCCGGAAAATTGACACCCGATTTGGTTCCGGTCATGAAAATTTCAGCTTAGTCCCATCGGCTCCGTTTGCTGGCATTTGAAAATCTTATAATATTTCAAGACCTTCTGTATGTAGTGCTCGGTTGCCCTAAACGGGGGAACGCCGTTGAATTCCCGTACATTTCGACTGCCGGCATTGTATGCCGCCAAAGCCAGTTTCACATCACCGTCGAACTGATTAAACAGCTTCTTGAAATACTTGACACCGCCATAAATATTGTACTCGGGATCGAAACAATCTTCAACGCCCATGGCCTTTGCCGTACCGGGCATGAGCTGCATAAGGCCTATGGCGCCTCTTTTGGACACCGCTGACGGATTGTATCCGGATTCCGCAAAAATAATCGCCCTTACGAGGGCAGGATCCACCTGGTATTGGGCTGCAGCCCGATCGATAATCGGATGAAACAACCTGCTTCGAGTAAATGAATTGATCTTTCTTCCCTTGGTCAACGAAAGGGTCTGCGATGGTGATCCAATTCTTGCAATAGCCGATATGTCATTGGCTGAGATATTGAAATATCCCCCGTTCGATTCATCATTGGCAGTATCATCATAGGCCAGAAAGGAAAGCGCTCCGTCTGTCAGGCTCGGCAACGCTATTTTTTTGACGGTATAGGTTCCGTCAGAAGACGATCCTTTGATTTTATAAAAATGCTCTTGAAATGGAAGGATCGCTTGCCGCAAATTCACAGAACAGCCCAGAAACATTTTTGCAATGACGACGAACATGAAAAGCCAGCAAATCAGCGTAACTGCAAGGATGGTACGGCGCTCC
The DNA here is from genome assembly GCA_040235505.1 of Desulfobacterales bacterium. GTDB lineage: Bacteria > Desulfobacterota > Desulfobacteria > Desulfobacterales > JAFDDL01 > JBECKW01. Next base: position 1,074 of record JBECKW010000266.1, on the reverse strand, counting down.
GACCCTTCGGAAAGGAGTAGATTTTTTACCCATCCTGTATTGTACATTTTATTATAACCTATTTAAATGTTTACAAATATCGCATACACACGGTTTTTGGATGTCAAAATAAAATGGGTTAAGTAACATATCTTTTAGGTGAAATCAATATCCTTTATCACTTTTTTATTGTTGAGTCATCACTTACGACATGACTGAGGCTTGCTGTCGGATGTATGCGTTGTCTTTGTGCTTTAGGTAGAGGCAAGATGCGGGCCAGACCTGGCCATACATAGTATAATGCAACAAAAACAATATGTTACATCCACGACTGGGAATTACGAACTGCTTAAGTAATGTAATGCATTACATAGTGTTGATTACTTTATTTCATAAAAAAATATCACATCTTTCTTTGAAACTCATTATTTTATTTCAGGGGCGTCTCCCATACCGCACTTTGTTTCCAGGTCTTGTACACGTTTTTCAAGGGATGATAAGGCATTATCGGTGGCGTCAAATTCCTCCCGGGAGACCATTTTCATCATTTTCAAAACGTCATTCACCCGTTGATCAACCTTGTCGCTGATCCAGTGTTTCAACTTATCGATCTGTCCCAGAAGTCCCTGTTTGAAATCCTTTTGCTCTTCTTCCCCCATCTCCCGGCCTTTCAAGAAAAGCTTGGAAAGCTTATCCAGTTCGTCCTCGGCCATGGACATGGCGCCTTGCCACCGGGAACTGTACTTTTTTGCATACCCAAATACGGTGTCGCCGCCCTTTCGAAGAAGATTTGACAGCATGTCCGACAGCTCCTCGGCGTCCCCCCCTCTTTTTTCCCTGGCCAGAAGCTGAGATAAGACAGAGACGGTGATATCCTGGTCCGTTTGATTATCCACCACCGAAACTTCTTCCCCATCCTTTATCAACTCGGCCAGCCGGTCCATGGAAATATAAGTCTTGTCAACCGTGTCATAAAGTTTCCGGTTCGCGTATTTCTTGATGACTCTCATATGAACCTCCCTTTTAGGTTTGAGCTCGTCCTGCGCGTTTAACACCAGAAAATAACGCAATGCGTCATAAATCAAGAAAAAACAT
>JBECKW010000242.1:0-3008 GCA_040235505.1 Desulfobacterales bacterium | reverse complement strand
TTTTGAGAAGCCCTGCGTCACATTCTTCGATAACGGCGTTTCGGGTCTCCCGGGCCTGGACAGTGAAAAACTGGTTTGTCGGCGCACAGATGGCGGCGAGCGCTTCCTTGCTCGCTTTGATTTCCGGGCACAGGCGATTGCACCAGTTCTGGGTGCCGGTAATGCTGTTGCCATCCGTATTGTAGACGGTGCAGTTCAGATGAAACCGGTCGGAAAATTCCTTCTCGAACCGGGCCCACTCTTCGGTGGATAATAGATCCGTCAGTTCCATAATAAGACGCTCCCGTTTTCGGCATAATTGACAGGCATAATTGAACAAGAACCGAATTCGCGCCAGTATACATGGCGGGAGAGTCGGCGTAAAGGGATTGTTGAGCCGTGATCAGACCGGCCAAAAAAAAACCGGCCGGCTGCAGCAATGGCTGCAACCGGCCGGGTTGGATAATACTTTTTCCCCGAAGCCCTCGGGCCGGCGTCACGCAGGCACCGGCCCTCTGGCGCTTCGGATTAAAAATTCGCGCTCAGGATCACACCAAAGGTGCGCGGCGGGGCCAGCGCTACATATTCGACCGGCGCACTCGGATCACCTGTCGTAACATTGGTCAAGATCGGTTTATCATCGATGTTCTTGACATATGCGCTGACACTGAATTGGTCGTCGGATGACGTCCAGGTCAGATAGGCATTCCAGAGTGTGTAGGCATCCTGGACGGAATCGCCCGGATCGACGATATTGGCGCCGGGGCCGCCGCCCAGGGACCAATAGCTGCTCTTGTATATGCCATTGATTCTGGGCGTCAGCGTGCTGCCGTTCGGAAGATCGAAGATGTGCGAATAGCTGGCGTTGAAGCTCCATTTGGGTGAGTTCTGCATGGTCAGCCCGTCATAGGATGCAGCGATGGCGGCCAGGCCGTTATAGACCTCCGTCGCGAGGTCCGTGGACATGCCGGCGGTTTCAAGCGCACTCTCGGTCGCAGGTACATCCGGCGCACCCTCCACCGAGTGCAGATATTCGGCGCTGGCATCGAACCGGTCTTTCTCGGTGATGAGCCAGTTGAGTTCCAGATCGACGCCCTCGCTGGTCATTGTGGGAACCGTTATACCCTGACCGGCCGTGTAGCAGGCATATCCCTGGTCGTTGTTGAAAGAATACGGAATGGCTGTTGGGCCATTGCCGGATCCGCAGGCGGTCAGGCCGCTGCTCGCCCAATTCGAGGTGTAATAGTTCATGCTGCCGTCGAAGTTTCGGTTATAATAAGTCGAGTGGAAGCCTTCGATATTGAGCTGCAACGCGCTGTCGAGCCAGCGGCTCTTGAGGCCGGCGGTCCATTGCTTCAGCGTTTGTGCCCCGGTCGCCGCATTGTTGGCGAAAGTTCCAGGCTGATAGCCCGTGGCGTAAATGACATAGGCCATCGCCTGGCTCGTTACATCATATTCGGTACCGATCCGATAGGTGACATCGTTCCACGTGGCCTCCTGGGCGTCGTTACTGTATGTATAGTCGCTGAAAGGGCCGGCGTCGTTGCCATCCATGGTGTCCGACCCAAGAACGGTTTTTTTGTCACGGGTATAGCGCACGCCGGCGTCGACGCGGAGACGGTCAAGGATCGGATAGGTCAGATTGCCATAGGCCGCATACTCGGTCTGTTCGTTCGCGTTATTCGACCAGCAATAGGAATAATCAGTGGACGAAGTGCTGCCCGGCGGGCCAGAGCATGCTGTGTAATTCATTGCGGTGGTAAGGATCGAGCCCGAAAAGTCCGTGTTGTAATAGTAGACGCCGCCCAGCCACTTGAAAGAAGAGCTTGCGGGCGAAGCCAATTGCATATCGAGCTGTTTCGTTTTCTGCAGGCGGTCTTCCGAACGGTAATTCCAGCCGCGCGGCTGTTCCTGCGACACGAAATGCGCCTTTTGATAGGACGGTTCCATTGACAGCGTGCCGATGCCGAGATCCCAGTCGATATGGGCGCTGTATTGGTCGATCTTGGTATCGCGGAAGGGATTGTTGGGCCATTTATTGGCCGGATAGCCGTCGTCCCATGGGTTGTCGCGGTCATCATATTTTACGCCATTATTCACATGCCCGAATATCGCCGGGTCGCCCATGTAACCGTCGTAGTCACCGGCCAGGGTCAGGGGAACGCTGCCGTCCTTCGTCGCATCATACGGTTCCCAATAGCCGTAATACGTCAGTATGCCGTTATCGACGCCGTTGCCGCCAATGTCCTGATGATTGAAGGTCGCCACCATGTTGAGGGCGTCGGTCGCCTGCCAGCGATATTTGACACGGGCGTTGGTCAGATCGGAATTGCCGGCGCCGGCGCTGATATAACCGTCGCGTTTATCGTGCGAGTAGGCAATACGAACCGCCTGGTTGTCGGCAAGGGGAACATTCAGCACACCTTGGAGGTCCATGAGATGATAATTGCCGATCTCGAGCGAGCCGGACCCCTGATATTTGAAGACCGGATTGTTCGACACCAGGCTGACGGCGCCGGCGAGCGACGAGGCGCCAAGCGTGGTGCTCTGCGTGCCGCGCATTACTTCGACCCGTTTCATATCGAGCGTGCCGCCGCGTACTACTTCTCCACGGTTCTGGTAGACGCCGTCGATCAACACAGCCACGGCGGATTGATCGAGGCCGCCTGTGGGCGGGCCGAAGTTGGCGGTGCCAAGGCCACGCATGTAGAAATCGGTGCCGACCTGGCTGCCCTGGGAGGACACGCCCACGATACCCTCCATGATTTCGTCAAGACGCTGCTTGCCTTCCTTTGCCAGCTGCGTTCCGGTCACAGCCTGGATGGAGATTGGCGTCTTCTGAAGATTGGATTCACGCTTTTGGGCGGTAACGGTGATGGTTTGAAGGGTATACGTGTCTTCATCGGATTTGTCTTTCTTGGTGTCTTGTGTATCTTGCGCATAGGCCGCTGCAACGACCACCAGCGCAATCAGCATACTAAACATGCTAAACAGAAATTTCCTCATAAAATTCCCTCCCTATTTAAGGT
>JBECKW010000192.1:0-24434 GCA_040235505.1 Desulfobacterales bacterium | reverse complement strand
CGGGTGTAACTCGTCGGACTGCCTTCGAAGGTGGTCTTCATATCCACCACCTTTTTGCCATTCACCACCACCTGATTCTCGGCCGGCTTGACATTTGTGTTGGTGCAGCCGTCCATGGAAAGGCATAACGCCAATCCGATGCAAAGGGGAAGGAAGATGCGCCGAATCGACAAATGGGTCTTCATGTCTCTCTCCTCTCAATTGATCCTTGGTTTATGTTGATGTGTAACGGCGTTCCGATAGAGATGAGCCTTTACATAAGCCATAAAAATGATGTTTTACCATCATCGTAAAACCGGCATTATTTTTAGCCACTGGAACAGACGCATATTTGTCGCTTCTGTCGTTGTTTGCGACGTGTTTTTTGCTAAATTCTGCTGGTATGTCGAATCGTTTCTTGTCGTTATGCTACTTCCGGGCAAAGCGAAGTGTGAATTTGGTCATCATACATTCATTTCAATAAAAATCAAGTAATCAATCCGCTACGTGATTTACTCACCAAAGCCCCGGAAGACGCGGTAAAAAAAGATCGTGGGGACAGGTAAATTATGTAATATTTATTGGCAATTGAGAACGTTTAACTATAAGAATATAAAGGATATCTCAATTTGCGGCCCTCCCTTCTCCAGCTATCTTCACAATTTCTCAACATTTGAATCGTAGTATAATGGGTTAGGAAAAATGTAAGCATGCTGCTAACATTATTGTCCAGGGGGTTTCAGCAGTATCCCATCGATTATTTGTTTTTCTCTGTATCCGCAAGTGCGAATAGAACAGACGCCGGATCGTCCGGCGTGATGATAGGAGGCGACGCATCAATCAGGAAAGGAGAACAATTATGAAGAAAAAAGGAATGGTATTTCTAACCGGGGCATTGGGCTTCCTGCTTGTTCTCGGGGGGCTGATGCCGGTGTATGCTCAAACATCGGGGAGTACTGATGAGTTTACCCTTCAGGAGATCACCGTCACGGCGGAAAAACGGACAGAGAACGTACAGAAAACGCCAATCTCCATAACGGCTATTAACGGCGATAAAATCACCGATTTGGCACAGGCAACCCTTTCGAGCGTCCTTCAGGATGTCCCGGCGCTTGAGATACAAAAATCTCCCCAGGGCGGGCAGATCTATATCCGCGGTGTCGGCACAAACGGTGACTCCAACTGGGTCGATCCGACCGTGGCCCTGACCCTGGACAATGTTTACAGCGGGAGGGCGGAGTCCGTCTTTGGCGCCATGTATGACGTGGACCGTGTCGAGGTCCTTCGCGGTCCCCAGGGCACGCTATACGGCAGGAACGCCACCGGCGGTTCCATCAATGTCATCACAAAGGACCCGGACACCAATAAATTCAGTGGCGATGTAAATCTCGGGGGCGGCAATTACAGCCTCTGGCATATTGACGGCGCGGTTAACGTCCCGATCAACGACAAATCTGCATTTCGCATCGCATTCCTGAGGGAACACCGCGATGGTTTCTTCTCAAACGGCGGACGTGAATCCAACCCGATAGCAGCGCGAGGGAAATTTCTGTTTGATCCTACGGATAAGCTGTCGATGCTGCTGACGATGGACTACTATCACACGAAAAACCTCGACAACACCACCGTTCCCAATCCCCATACGGGCGGCCCTCCTTTCATGGACTGGCAAACGGATCCGGATGACCCATGGTATGTGGATCCGGTACATCCGGCGGATCAAAAAGAAGACACGTTTAAAACCGCTTCACTCAAAGTGGATTACACCCTTGACTGGGCAACGGTAACCCTCATCCCGGCCTACTCGCACAGCAACCGCTGGGTGTATACCGACCTTATTGGCGGCCTCATGAACCCCACTGCTCCCCCATGGACACCGCTCGCGAAGCTTCCTGATACTGATAAGAGCACCATGATAGAGGATCAGTACACCTTCGAGGGGCGGTTGACATCTTTGGACACGTCCCCGATAAAATGGGTTTTCGGCACTTATTACCTCGACTCCAAAAACCAGCCAAGCACCGCAGCGCCGGCATTGAATGACTCCGGCTTTGTAACTTACGGCAATCAGAGACCGCTCACCTCCATTGCGGTATTTGGCCAGGCCACATACCCCGTTAACGATCAGTTTCGTGTAACCGGCGGTCTGCGCTATACCCATGATAAAAAATCCGTCGAGAACGGCATTCGGAGCACGACCGTCGGCGGTTATGACAGCGGCCTGATAAAATATACGAACTCCTATTCTTCAACGACATTCAAGTTGGGTGCGGAATATGATCTTGCTCCGGCTTCAATGCTTTATGCCCAGATAGCTTCGGGTTACAAGTCTGGAGGATTCAGCACAACCGCATTCCCGCCCAAAACATATGAACCGGAAAAACTGATGGCCTATGAGATCGGAAGCAAAAACCGGTTTGCCGATGGCCGCATCCAGGTGAATGCCGAGGCGTACCTATATGATTATAATCATTACCAGGTACAGTATGCGCTCAATGGGATGAGTCCGCTTCCTTCAGCATACCAGCCTTCCGGAGTCGACACTTATTTTGCACAATATGTACTGAACGCAGAGACCGGCCGGAACTACGGTGTCGATCTTGATCTCGAGGCCTTGATTACGCAAAACGATAAGGTGGATATGTCCTTTTCCTATCAGCATGCTCGTTATGGGAAGCTGGTGCTGACGGATCTCAATCTGCCGCCTGGCGCGGATATGTCTATCCTTGGACCGAACAATTCGCTTGATCTTACCGACACGCAAGTGGCAATGACGCCGACCAAGTCGGGGACCCTCGGTTATCAGCACACATTTGATCTCTCCAACGGCGGGTTGATTACCGCCCACGCCCAGATTAAGTACTCTGACGGTTACTGGGCCAGTATTGAAAAATACTGGGAAGACAGCTGGCAAAAAAGTTACCACACCACCGATGCAAATATCTCTTATACCTCCCCCGGCTCGTCCTGGATGATCAACTGCTGGATAAAGAATATCGAAAACGATTGGCATAAGACAATGATGTTTCCACTCTGGCGTTATATGATAAGCGATCCCAGGACCTTTGGCGCCACTTTAACCTTCAAGTGGTAAGAGAATTATAATTCTTTAAGTCCCGGCTCTCCTGTAGAGTCCGGGACTTTTTTTCTTCCTTATATAGCCGCCCATAAAATATGGGGGCGGGTATATCATGCGACATCTTCATGATATAAAAATACATTTAAATCTTGATTTTCGAAAAAAAATTTGCACAATATCAGCAACCAGCAATGTCCCGGTTAGCCCAGCTAAATTTAGCGCAGGAAAACAATCAGCATCGTGCTCCACTGAGTAGTTATAAAATCTGAAAATTGGACCAATTCAATAAAAAGGAATCAAGAATGGTCTTGACCCCATTGTAATTTCCGGCAGGAACATCGCCGCTCTGAAGCCTTGAGCATAATGGAAATCAGCTCAAACGCACTGAAAAGAGGGATCAGTTTTCCTAACGCTTCAAAAAAAACGGGAGGGAATATGTCCAGAAACAAAAAGGAGTCCGGAATTCATCTTGATCGAAGAAATTTTTTAAAAGGCGTCGCCGCCACGGGCGCCATGGCCACCATCGCCGCCGCACATCCCGCCATCGCCGCAAACCCACCCAGCGAAAAGACCCCCACTGCAAAATCCTGGAGAGACAAACCCGACCCCATCGACGAGCGACTGATTTCCGATGGAGGAACATTTGACATTGTGGTCGTGGGCGGCGGCACTTCCGGCGTGATGTGCACGAGGGTCGCTGCCATGAAGGGCTCTTCCGTTGCTGTGATCGAACTCCAGAAGATGAAGGGCTACACCTGGGTTGGCACTGAGGTAGGAACCGTCAACTCCCAGTACGCACAGGACCATGGCGCCCCTTGGATCGATGAGGACGTTTTCATAAGAGAATTGGCTCACCGCAATATAATTCGTAACGACCAAAAGCGGGCCAGTTATTTTGCAAAATACAGCGGCAAGGTTTTGGACTTTGTTATTAAGGATATGAGCAAGGAATGGCTGGCGGAAAACTCACACGTCATGAGCTGTCCCCCGCCGCCGGCGCGATTGACGGAGGTGTCCGGTTGGAAATTTTTCCATGGGACTACCATTTTCCGCAAAATGACGGACGGCACTGGCACATTCAGACTGCCGGAAGTCCTGAAGACCCATTATGAGAAGGCGGTGGCCGACGGCGCCAAATGGTTCTTTGAACACCATGCGGAGATATGCGATGTTGACGATTCAGGGGCCGTAACGGGTGTCGTCGCTAAAAAGGCCGATGGAAATTATGTCCGTTTCAAGGCCAGAAAAGGCGTGGTCCTTTGCGCAGGCGATTTCTCCGGGAACCGCGAGATGGTCATTGACATCCTGGACCAGATCCGTCACGAGGCAGAGGCAAAGGGAGATTTGAACCTTATACAGACCAGTGAAAGGCTGAGTGTCCTCCCCCGCGACGGTTCCAGTATCAAGCTGGGGCTCTGGGCCGGAGGGCATATTGAGATAGGCCCCCATTCCGGCATGGGCAACGGCGAACCCGGAGCCGGGGGATGGCACCTGCAGCTCGATGCCAAGGGCGAACGCTTCCATGACGAGGCCGCCGGCACGACCCTTTTCAGACCGGAGGATGAGATCACCGTCACCTTGCATGACGCGAACTGGAAGGAGGTTCTGGAGATGATGCCGCCGCATCACATGGCGCCGGATACGGCCCACACCATCAACTGGCCGAGAAGACTCGCTCAGTTGGACAACGTGAAACCGGGCCCTCCGTCCCAAAACCAGCAGTCTAGGGGCGGAAGAGGAGGGATGCCCTTTGGCGGAAACACTTACTGCGCCAATACCATTGAAGAGCTTTTAGACTACATGGATTGCTATGAGGGAGAAACCAAAAAGAAAGCACTCGACTCGATCAAAAGGTACAACGAGCTGTGCGAAAAAGGCGCTGATTTGGACTTCGGCAAAGACCCGCGTATTATGAAGGCGACCGCGCTTATAGACCCGCCCTTTTATGGCACCGTGAATAAAGGCGGCGAAAGAGGTGCGCCGGGCATGAGTGGCATAAGCCCAGGCCTGTGCGCGACAACCGGTCTTGACACGGATGCGGACGGGCACGTGCTTAATTCGAAATTTAAGCCCATCAAAGGTCTGTACGCAGCGGGAAACAATGCGGGGAATCGCTTCATAGTCATATATCAGAGTCCCCTTGCCGGAATAAGTGTCGGCATGGCATTGACAGACGGATATTTGCTCGGGGAGAGGCTGGCGGCTCTGTAACCGGCCGAACCGCCCTGTCCGTGACCCGCACTATGGTTCCGCCACCTCCAGCACGATCCGGCCGCTGTAGGTTCCGACTGAAATAGGCGTTTCCTTACCGTCCACCGTCATGACGAGTCGATGGCCTTCCGGAGCGACAACCGTGCCCTTTTGGGCGATGGTCAGCTTCGTGATGTAAGATGTTTTGCCCACGACCCATCGTGATTTCTTGTCCAGGGACACCGCCACACCATACGCGCTGCCGGTGGCGCCATAGGTGTTCTTCACTTCGCCGATCAGTGGATACAGGTTGGGGGTCTGCATGGTAATCTCTTCGCCATTCGGACCCTTTGCCAGTTCGACAGCGGCGGTTGTAACAGCACCCGCAAGGGTTGCGTTTTTCAAGGTGACGCTGACGGCCCCGGCTTCGGTGTTGCCGTTGACGATGTCACCGGTGAGGGTCGTATTGCTGAAAACGGCGTTGACGTCCTTTCCCTGCTCGGTAACGGGCATGCCGCCATCGGCGGGAAACGCATCCCCCCGCTCCGCTTCGCCTCGTCCTTCACCCCCACCGGTGGCGGCGGCACGTGAATTGGGATCGTCGTTGGGCATGGTTTGGATGATAATGCCGTTTCCAGCGTTCAATGTTGCGCTATCCACAACGATGTTGCTTGCGCAGCCCTTGACCAGAAGGGCGGTGGACTTCGTGTTGAACACGGTGCCCTTGTCGATGGTCACATCCCCGGCACCATGAAGCATCACGCCGAACCTTCGAGAATTGACAATCGTCCCGTCGGTGAAAACACCGTTGCCGCCGGTGCCGATCATCGCCATGTCCGCGACATCGAAGATGCAGTTGCTGAAGGTGTCCACACTCCCACCGATGGCATAGGCACCGTAACCGCTCTCCACGGTTTCGATGACGCATTTGGTGACAGTGAGCTTGGTTTTGTCTCCGCCGTCGATGGAGAGAGCGCCCCAACCCTGGGCCTTTATGTAGGTGTTGTAATAGGTGACGTCCTTGACCTTGTCCACAATATTGGTGGCGCGGCAGGTACCGGAAAGACCCAGCATGAAAGGAACCCGGAAAAACCGTTTTCCGCCTTCTGTGAACACATCCTTGTAATCTTCCGGCAATGCCGGGCTGCCCACTTCGATTCTCGAATTTTTGACATGCATGGAGCTGGTTCCGCCGACCCAGACAGCGGTCCTCGCGCAGCCGTCCGTAATGATGGAGGCGCCATTGACCGTGACATCGGCATTTCCGTCGGACATGATGCCGGCCCCCACACCGGCAAAATCGTCAGCGCCGTTTCCGGTCAGGTTGATGACCGGGTCATCGATGGTATAGGCAACCTTTTTATCACCGGTGGCAATAATGCCGTTAAACGCTTCCCCCACCGAAGTGATATGGACATCCTTTACGGCGGTATCCGTCACCGTCCCGCCGCATACCGCCGCTGTCACAGATTTCTCCGGTACATATTGTCCGTTTTCCAGATAAACCCCTGTCCTCAAATTGAACACCAGGCCGTGCATCGGATCTTTCTTTGGAATGATCTTTGTCGGCATCAGGATGATATTCCCCGTGTAGGTGCCCGCTTTGATGGCTGTTTCAACACCGTTCACCGTCATGGTCAGGCTGTAGCCTTTGTCAGCCTGAATAACACCACCCACAATTTCCAGATGGTTCAGTCTGGTAATCCCGTCCACAACCCACGTGGCGCCCGGATCGAGAACTTTCGCCCCGGCATCCAGAGCGGTCGCCGGCGCATCCGCCACGGCCAAAGGCATCATCAACATTGTGATTGCGATTGTAAACACCCATACTTTCGTGAAGTTTTTCAATGCGATCAATTTCTGCCTCCTTTCCCTTGCATCTTTTAATGGCGCTGTGGTCCCAAATTCATCACCATCCTGTAAATTGGCTCACAGTCCGGCAATATACTCTCCCACTATCTTCCCAAGGGTCGTGGCGATCCCGATGCTGCAGCCACCAATGGGCGTCGAATACTGGAGGGCAAACCGGCCGCCGGAGGAATTGCCCGTGGCATACAATCCCGGAATCGGGTCGTCATTGGCGTCCAGCACCCGCTGCTTTTCATCGATCACCAGCCCGGCGAGGGTGCACATGGCCCCGGGTTGAGCCTCCTTGCTGTTGTCCCTGCAGCCGTAAAAGGGCGGAGTGTCGATGGGAATCAGCGCCCGGGGATCCTTCCCGAAATCTTCGTCGTATCCCTTCTTACAAAGCTCGTTGTAGTGCTTCACCGTGGCGACGAAGGCGTCGATGGTCCTGCTTTCATATCCGAGATATCCCGCCAGCTCTTCCAGGCTGTTGGCAGCGTAGGTGATCCTGTGCGCCATACGCCCGGTGCGAGGCAAACCCGGGGGATACCCCTCCTTACCGGAACCCGGCACCTTGCCCATGGTTTCCTCCATTTCCTTCAAGGCTTTCCGGTCCCCGGTGTCCACATTCCCGTGCTCCAGGGCCTGGGTCTCCAGTGACTGGCGCCACTTGGCATCCCAGATCGCGGTCAGAAGCCCCTTGGGCTGGCGAATCCCCTGGTGGGAAGTTCCCCACATGCCGATAAAGCTCTCGTCGGTGTACCGCTCTCCGTTGCGGTTGGTGAACAGGAGAAAGGGGGCGGCCCCCAGCAGACCGTAGGCGCCGGACCCGATGCCGTTCATCTGCGCCCGAGGCCCCGGTTCCATGCGCCCGCCGGCCCATATCCCCAGCCGCTGTCCGGCGCCGTCCCGGCTCATCCCCTGCCACTGGTCGGTGGTGTCGGGAAAAAGATCCCGCGACTCGGAGAGAAGATCCGCGCACATCTCCCGGTTGCCGCCGAAGTCCCCGGCGGCGATGACAACGCCTTTCTTCCCAAAGTATTTCAAATATCTGCCGTCACCGGCCCGGGCGATCACCCCCTTCACGGCGCCGTCTTCCTTTATGATCTCCTTTACGTCGTTTCCGAAGAAGTACTTCGCTCCCAGTTGCTTTGCCCTTTCGACATTCAGCTTCATCATGTCCCCCCATCCGTACCCCTTGCCGCCGTAGAACATGGCCGTACCGGGAAATGTCTTGAACCCGGCGTATTCACCTGGGTACTTTTGGGGAAGGGGAAAGCAGAAAATCGTGATGGTATCGATGAACGCCTGGGGAATCACCTCGATGAGCCAGTCGAAGGTGGCCCCGCTGTGAAACGCGTACTGGCGAATGAGCCGCGGGTTTGTCCGGTTGATGGTCCGCTTCTGCCAGTCCTTCAGCACCTCGACGGGATCGATTTTTTCGACACCGCGCCCCAGTGCGAAACCGGAGTTCACCGTCCCGCATTCATTTCCGAAAAAGGAAAAGCGCTTCTCTTCCTGTTTCTCGATGACAATCACCGAAGCGCCGCACTCCGCAGCCGCCCGGGCCGCCGGGGTGCCGGCATTTCCACTGCCGATGATGACGATATCGGCGGTGTGGGTCTCGGCAATCGACCCCGGATCGATGGGCGCCGGTTTCGCCATCCAGGCGGGTGTCCCTGCCCCTTCGGCAGACACCTTTTTCGGCATACCGCCATCCAGTATGGCCGAGGCGACCATGCCCGAAGCGCCCAGTGCCGCCAGTTTTCCGAACTGCCTTCGGGACAGGCCCACAGGTTTCTTCCGTTCATCCCTCATGTCTCCTCCTCCTATCCCCCGATAATCGGAGATGTTCAGATGAAAATTTAACAGTCGAAGCTATAAGGTGTCGAAATGAAATTATTTTCAAGCAGGGATAACACGAACATGTTGTCATTTATAATGCCTTGGTTTTCGTTTGAAATCAAAGGAAATATTTACAAGCCATCTCAAGATAAAGATCACGCCCACTGACAAGTTGAGCGATAAGGATCAGTGACGGGAAAACAACCTGCAAAATGTTGAAATTTTAAACTGGTTCTTCTCCAAATTCGTTGGAGAAAAGGATTCCCCGCTCAAAGTGGGGAGCTTCGGCAGGGATTCGAGAGGTCCCCGATAAACTGCACCGGGATCTTCGACAAGGAGCCAAGGGTTTGAGGTAAACATCGGGGACGATTTGATCGTTTCGGTCCTGTCAGCCCATGATCCTTTTCACGAGCGTCTTCAATGGGCCCTCATATCGTTTTACGATCATCACCGGCGTCTGGGAATACCGGGCGATCTTTTCCGGGATCTCTCCGAAGAGGACGCTGGAGAAAATCCCTTCCTTGGATGCTCCCAGGACAATCAAATCATATTCTTTGCCGGCTCTCACCAGCGCTTCGGCGATCTTCTTCCCCTCAATCAGCTGTACCCCGACCTTTCCCTCCAGCCCGGTAATACGGGTGGTCTTCATGATCCATTCGCGTGCCATTTCGCGCTGGTCCTCGTTCGCGCCAGGCGGCACCACGTAGCAGCAGCTCACCTCGTAACCGTACGCTTCCCTGTAGCGGGCTACGAACTCAGCCGCCAGGGTGGCGTGAGGGCCTCCGGCAGTCGGAACCAGAATGCGCTTTATGGAAGGGGCCGCGTTCAACTTGACCGTGATCAAATCACAGGGAACCAGGCGAACGGTCTTATCGGTTACCTCACCGAAAATGCGGTCGCGGGTGGTGGTGTACCCCTTCCAGCCCATGAGAACCAGAGAGGCCTTCTCAGACACCGCGGCCTCGACAATGCCGTCATAGACATGGTGCGCAATCCGAAGGGCCGAGCGGGTTTCCACCCCCTGTTCCATGCCGAAACGGATGGCCGTTTTCAAAAGAGGCGTCTTGTGGTGGATCCATCGCATCCCTTCGTGGGGAGGAAGGTTGATGGGGATATCAACCACTCCGAGAACGATAATTTCTCCGTTGCGGGCCTTCGCAAGGGGTATCGCCAGTTCCATCAGCGGGATGACGTTATCCGGGTTGTGCAAGGGGATCAGGATCCGGTAGTCATAAGAACTCCCGTTTTTCGGTTGCTGGACGGCGAGGACCTGAGGCATCTCAGCGGCCGTTGTCTTCTCAAAGTACACGAAGTAGACGAAAAACCCCACGATGACCCAGACGATGGTTATGTACCAGGCCCTTGCGTCGAAATTGAACTGGCCGATGGCCAGGATCAGGTTGAGTACAATCGCGGCGATAGGGGTAACGGGATAAAACGGCACCCGGAACCCGCCTTTCAGTTCGGGAAATTTGCGGCGCAGCGCAATGAGGGAAAGATTGACCAGCATAAAGGTCAGCAGGAACATGACACTGGCTGCGGATCCAATAACCTGGATAGGAAAAAGCAGTGCCATGAAAATCACGATGATCCCGGTGACTGCGATGGCGATGTGGGGCGTCCGTCGCCGGGGATGAATCGTACTGATCGAGCGGGGAAGCATCTTGTCGCGACTCATGGAGAATGCCACGCGGGAAGATGCCAGGATCGTCGCGTTCAAGGCGGATATGGTGGAAAGCAGTCCCCCGAAAATAATGAGTGCGACGCCGAAGAACGGCATGAAATTTTCCGCCGCCTTGGCAACCGCCGTTTCCTGGTAGCGCCCCAGGAACTGCCACGATGTGCCGGAATCCGGCCGGATTGCCCCGATACACACCAGCAGGACCAGCAGGTAAATCGAAATGGTTACTGAAAGTGAGATCAGCGTGGCCTTGGGAATGGTTTTCTCCGGGTTCTTGATCTCTTCGGCAACGGTCGCGATCAGGTCGTAGCCTTCAAAAGCGATGAAGGTAAGCCCCATGGCCATGACAACGCCCCCGAACCCCATTGGGAAGAAAGGCTTGAAGCTTGCCGCCGCTTCGGTCGGAATGTGGAATATCTGCTTCAGTCCATACCCGATGAATATGCCGAGGATCACGATCTTGGCCATGGTAATGACGTTCTCCACGTTGCCGGTCAATGCCGTTCCCCGCATATTGATCAAAATGAATACGATACCGACCACCGCCGTCATAAGAAGTTCGGGCGCACTGTGTCCCAATACGTGAAATACAAATCCCGAAAGTGCAGGAAAATAATGCCGCACGAATTCCCAGAAATAACTCCCGAACCCCCGAGCGTAGAGGGCGCAGGCAATGATGTAACAGAACCACAGCATCCACCCCGAGATAAATCCGGCCGGTCCGGGGAATGCCTTCGTGATGTATGAATATCCACCCCCGGACTTTGGATAGGCCGAGGCGAGCTCCGCGTAGCAGAGTGCGGTAAGAAGGGTGACCACACCGTTGAGAGCGAAAGCAAGAAGTGCTGCGGGACCGGCTTCACCGGCCGCCATTCCGGTCAGCACGAAGATGCCTGCACCGATCATCGCCCCGATGCCGATCATGGTCGCGTCGAATGTGCCTAAATCACGGGCAAATGAGACTTGGGTCGCGTCATCAGCGTTCTTTTTCGATTCTGCCACTTATTCGCTTCCTCGTGTGTACGCCGTTAAAGTCCATGAACCGCACAGTCTGAATAATCCATGGCATTTTACACCAGATAAAGTCGGTCACGCAAGAGCGGATACAAACTGGCGCTTTGGCAAATCATAGGAGAAGCGAAGGGCGATAGAGGATTTCAGGGTATTTGAACTGTAAAAAAATGAAGGTCGCATGACAACTCTTTTAGACATGATAAACATGACCTGACAACTACGAGTGCTGATGACGATTTTTTGCCGCTTGATTATTGATCAAATATTTGCATAATACTTGGTAAACATACTTCGTTCTGCCCGCTAAAATTCGCAAAAAACCAGTATGAATTCTCCTGCTGGCAGCTCCACGTTCTGTATTTTGAAGTGAATCGATTGATAAGGGTCAGGAATGGACTACCCCCCCCAATTCACTAAGGAGAAAAAACATGAAAAAATCGATTTATACTGTCTTTGCTGTAATTTTGGCTTTGCTGATGTCGACGGGTTGCCAAAACGAAAACGTAGCGTCAACGCCTTCAGCCGCCAAAACACAGGCTGCGGCGCAAACTGAGTCCACTGTCAGCCCGGCAGACGCAGCATTGAGTTTTGACCCGTACAAGGACTCGTGGAAACTCAGCGACGACGGCACGTACTACTCTCTCACGCATGTGCAATACTGCACCAATGCAGTTGATACAAATTATCAATACATGAACATCTATGTTCCCGCCGAGTACTTCAAAGACGGCGGCATAGTCAACGGCTATACCGTCGATACAGCGCCAATCATTTTGGAGAACCAATGCGGAGGCTGGATGTCCAGCACCCCGGGCGGCGTGAATACAAACTACATCAAAGAAGGTTTCGTATTTGTCAGCTGTGGCGCGCGCAGCAGGGGCGCCATAGCGAACGTACAATACGACGGTAAAGCTCCCGCTCCGGTCGTCGACTTAAAGGCAGCGGTCAGGGATCTCAAGTTGAACGCGGACGAAATGCCCGGCAACGAAGATGAGATCGTATCCATTGGAGGTTCCGGCGGCGGAGAGATGAGCTCCATACTCGGGGCGTCCGGCAACATGGCACAGTACCTCCCTTACCTGTATGATATCGGCGCGGCCGGCGTTTCGTACGACAAAGCGACCGACCAGTACAGCAGCACGATAAGCGACGCGATCTATGGATGCCAGTGCTTCTGCCCGATCGCAGACCTCAACAATGCCGACATTGCCTATGGCTGGATGCATTATAACGACGGCGTCACTGGGGAAACCGACATGTTCAGCGGCGAAACCATTACCTTCACTCCGTTCAAGCTCGCGCTTCAGAACGATATGGCAGTCGCTTTCGCCCAGTACGTCAACGGCCTTGGAATAAAGGATGAAAACGGCCGCGTACTTACCTTCGACAAGGATGACAAGGGCAACCTCAATCCACGCAGCGGCTCTTACTACAGTCAGATACTTCAGAATATATCCGATGCCCTGAACAAATTCCTTAAAGCCAACACAGCCGCAAACGGCACTGTCATTGTTACCACTCAAGTCATGAGTCCCATGCCTGCCGGCGCAACTCCCGGCGGGACTCCCAGTAAGACTTTTGGTGGAGCTCCCAGCAGGACTGCTGCTGGAGCAATGCCTGAAGCGAAAACTATGACCATAGTATATAAATCTGTAGACGATTATCTGACGAAGACTTACGGCGATTACAGCAGCTGGCTGAAGAAGAACGACAACGGGACTTATTCGGTCACCGACCTGGACGGCTTTGTTAAAGGAACGAAACTTATACGAAACAAGGATATCCCGAGCTTCGACACGTTCCACTATACTGCGGAAGCCACGGCATTCGGCACCCCTTATGAGCAGGCTGTACACTTCAGCAAGTCTGTTGGAGATTTATTGTTAGCCAACTATGGCAAATACTCGACGATGGAAGGGTTTTCAGATTCAGATGTGGATGGGTACATCATTGAGTCCCAGCGTAAAGATATACAGGCTGAGACATATCTGATGAACGGCACCACGATTATGCTGAATGACGCCGCAGGCAAAGAACATTCCGATATCGCGCAATACTGGAGAACCCGCAACGGCACCGCGGATCAGCACACGAGCTTCACCGTTGCGTACAATCTCGCGATGTCCGCCCGGATGGCCGGTGCAAAAGGCGTGGACTACAGCCTTGTCTGGGCAGCTGGACACGGCAATGTCGAAGGAGCCGGCACGGACACCTTCATCGACTGGGTAAAATCTATCTGCCCGGCCGCCCGGGCGGCTGATTAAAACATACCGATAAGACCCGTTATCAAAAGCAGCCATTAAATCAAAAAGCCCCGATCAGGGGCTTTTTGATTGTTTCTGCAAACATCGGGGAACGTCCCCCATCGCGCCCACTTTTATCAAACCGCTTTGTCGGATTCTGACTACTCGGCAGCCGCCGCCTCCGGTGCACTCTTCGAAGCCTGTCCGGCATCGTCTGCAGCAGGGGGAGTTGGCGGGTTTTCGGCAATATTTTTCCAGTACGCAGCTTTCTGCGCGTCGGTCTGAATCCCGAACATGCCCTTCGAATAAATCTGGGAGAGGGCACCTGCGGACTTGGTGTGGCCGTTTTCGGCCGCGACTTCGAGAAGCTTTATACACTTGTTCGGGTCCACATCTCCCGCCCATCCATCCAGACACATGATTGCCACGTTGTGAAACGCGCCGACATTGCCCTTCTGGGCCTCCTCGTAGTAGAGGGCATAGGCATTCTTCTGAGCGGCCTTAAATCCCTTCTCAGCGGCTATCACAATATAATGAAGGCCCTTCTGCATGTCTTTTTCAACGCCCTGTCCGTTGACATACATCACACCGAGGGCGTTTGAGGCTTCGAGATCTCCCTGATCGGCCGCTTTTTGGTACCAACTGACGGCCTGTGCCTCATCCTTTTCAACCCCAAGACCCTCGCATAACATGGAGCCGATACAATTCTGCGCGCTTGCGTTTCCCTGCTCCGCCAGGGGGTAGAGCAGCTTATACGCCGTCTGGTAGTCGCCGCTTTTCATGGCAGCAGTGCCGTCTTCAAGCGCACCGGCATAGGATGAAAGGGGG
The DNA here is from genome assembly GCA_040235505.1 of Desulfobacterales bacterium. Taxonomy (GTDB): domain Bacteria; phylum Desulfobacterota; class Desulfobacteria; order Desulfobacterales; family JAFDDL01; genus JBECKW01. Next base: position 9,730 of record JBECKW010000192.1, on the reverse strand, counting down.
AAGACCATGCAGGCCAGTAGGAAAAATAAGAAAAATTTACCTGACTTCATAACAAGACCTCCTCGTTTATAAATAATCGACCGATATTGCCGTCCCCCCCCGGAAACCGGCACCCCGGCCATGCCATTGAAAATGAGATTTAGGACAATCCAGAGCAGATAAGCCCCACCCCCCGCAAAAGCGTACATCGTTAGCGAGGTTAGCGAGGCGGTTTCGCGCTGTAGCCTTCATATACCATATTTCCAATCCGAGCAATTTGAAAATCAATGTCATTAACTTGCCACTCTATCCATGAAGCGCGTGCTTGAACAGTTTTCGGCGCCTTACCGAAAGCAATGACCTGCTTAAAAATCATTTTTTTGAGATGGCTTCTAATTCGAAGAATAGCAGATGCGAATGTATGCCGTTTCATACTCGCAATAGTGGTATTGGCCGTTTACCAGGCAGCACGAAATGACATAAGAGGTAAAGGGCCGCGAAATCGGCTGACTCGCCAAACCGGAACCTGCTTGATATCCATTCCCGCTTTGGGAGAAAGATCCTGTTTCATCAGGGGCTGGTCTTTTTCCTTGATGCGTGTTCCGGTTGAGGGCACGGACAGACTCGCGGGTGTTTTGCTGTCTCCGGATATCGCCGGGACAACCCCAAAAATAACAATCGAACCAAAAATCACGATCTAAATAGCCAGGCACTTCATAACCGGATCTCCTTGCAAATGTACGATCATTCTGTGTCAATGGGGTAACTAGCTGGAATACTGTTGATTATGATTCATGGCCATACAAAGCCACGGGTTATGTCGAGCTCTTCATCATCAACCGGAACCTTATTTTAGCAATCACAATAAAATCCGCCTACGCGGATACGAAAAGAAAATGGGGACATGGTTATTATGTAATTCAACAGCGTGTTTGGGGGCATTCTATAGCCCTCATAACATCATAACAACCTAAAATAACTAATAATATTATAGATGTGTAAAATTTATTGATTCTGACCCTTGACAGCAAAAAAACTTACATTAAATTTTTTCCAGAAGTGATCAAGTTTATCACACATACATTTTTTCGCCTTTTGGGGGTGCTATTTAAAAGTAAACATCATGGGAGGTGAGATTATGTCTATTCGGTTACGAATACATTCCGATTAAAACATAGAAACGTCTTACGGTGGCAATCTTGATTTTGACGCACAAGTGAAGTCGTGCGTTTGGATGATGAACTGTATTCAAAAAAGGAGGATAAAACCATGTTTCCAAGAACCGTATTGAATTTCCCCGGATTTGGTTCAACGAGTCCATTCAACGAGTTTGATCGGATGAGACGCCAGATGGATGCGCTTTCCGGTATGTTCCTTCGGAGAATGCCGGAACGCCGTGTACTGTCCGCAGGGGTTTTCCCTCTGCTCAATCTGACTGAAAACAAAGACAACTATTATATTCGTGCCGAACTCCCTGGCATGAAGGCCGAAGATCTGGGTATCCAGATTGTTGACAAGACGCTTACGATATCCGGAAAGCGAAAGATACTGGACGAGGGAGAGAGGGTCAGATACCACCGTCGCGAACGGGATGCTGGAAAATTTTCAAGGGCGATTTCCCTGCCCGGGGAGATTGATAGTGACAGGATCAAGGCACAAATGCTGGACGGACTTTTAACGGTCACTATCCCCAAGGCGGAGGCTGCGAAACCAAAGCAGATCACCGTCAATTAATAATTGCCTGAGCTTTTTTTCGACCGGCAACAAAAAATACTATAATAGCTCAACTGGCCATCCCAACATCGGGATTAGAACAGGAGGTGTAAAATGGCTGAAACAAAAGACCTGAAGGTGAAAGAGAAACAGGAACTCCAGACTTCTGCAGAACAGACAAAACCCGGTCTTGTCTTTACACCTGATGTGGATATTTTTGAGAGTGAGACCGAGATTATACTGCTGGCGGATATGCCGGGCGCTACGTCAGACAGCATTACCATTGATCTGAATGAAGGCGTGCTTACGTTGACCGGGGACGTAAAACCCTGGGAGAATGCCGACGAGACTGATGTGTTGGTGGAATTTGAAATCGGAAAATATTATCGACAGTTTACTATCTCTGATTTAATCGACCAGAATCGAATTGAAGCGAAACTTGAAAACGGCGTTCTTCGATTGACGCTGCCCAAAGCGGAAAAAGCAAAACCTCGACAGATCACTGTAACTGCGGGATGATCAAAAATTCAGGAAGACCCGGTAGGCAGCATATCAACCGGGTCTTCATCTGATTTTCAGCCTGGAGGAAGCCATGGCAAAAAGCTATTATGCGATTCTCGGAATTTCATCAAGCGCGTCCCCCGATGAGGTCAGAGCCGCGTATCGCCGCCTGGCCAAGGAATTTCATCCCGACCATTTTGAGGGAGGAAGCGGACCTTTCAGAGAAATCCATGAAGCTTACGCTGTTCTCGGAGACACCCATAAGCGTGACCGGTATGAGCGCTCCCTTGAAAGCGCCCGAACACTTCGGCATCGCAAAGCGCCTGCTGGCCCTGCGCCTGAACCGCTTATTCCAACGCATCCACCGGTGGAATTTGGAGAGATTTCACCGGTGAGATCTTTCCGCACGTACACACCGTCCTATGATGAAATCTTTGACTGGCTGTGGCATAATTTTTCCGATATGGCATGGCCGAAATCCGGCCGTGTTCAAGAACTTACGCTTGAAGTACCTCTGACACGCGATCAAGCGCTTCGGGGCGGCAACGCGAGAGTTATGGTACCGGCCCGTGCCGTATGCCCGGCTTGCGGGGGCACCGGAGACGTGGATTATTACGAGTGCAGTCGTTGCAGCGGGGAAGGCGCCATTTCAGGGGAAATCCCCGTCTCCATCTCTTTTCCGGCAGGACTCACATCTGACCATGCGGTCGTGGTGCCCCTGGATCGGTTCGGCATAAGAAACCTTCACCTGACTGTGTTGTTTCGAATAACCGATAGCCATCCATCTCGCATATAATTCAAACTATTACGATCTGATGTTTTTTGGTTTATGTTTGATATCTTGTTTGATATCTTGACAATGAAAGTAAAATTCATAGATTTTGGACAGCATATTCAATAATAAACGTTTTTAGAATCCGTTTCTATTAATCTCAAAAGCTTCAAATGAGGCAATTAGGGACGTAATGGATTACTGCCATACTTCGATCATTGCCTCTTTCGCCGTTGTGGGGACTAAACCATCATTATGAAGCAGAAATTGTTATTTTTGTTACTATCACCATTTCTTGCAAGCTGCCTCGGATACCCTGAAAATGTCAAACCCGTTTCAGGATTCCAGATTCAAAGCTACTTGGGGGAATGGTATGAGATTGCAAGACTCGATCACAAATTCGAACGGGGTCTGGACAACGTGACCGCAGTATACTCGCTTCGGGATGACGGTGGGGTGAAAGTCCAGAACCGAGGGTACTCTGGGAAAAAGGATAAATGGAAAGAAGCCGTTGGTAGGGGTTATTTTGTGAAACAACACGATGTCGGGTACTTGAAGGTTTCTTTTTTTGGCCCTTTTTTTGGATCATACGTAATTTTTGAACTTGATGATAGGGAGTACGCTTTCGTCTGTGGATCAAACACATCGTATCTCTGGCTTTTATCCAGAAAACCAACGGTGTCAGAACAAATAAAGAAAAAATTTATAACGACAATAGAACAGCTCGGGTTTGATTCGAAGAAACTGATTTGGGTGAGTCAGACAAAGAACGATTTGAACTTTAGCAAATCTCAATAACAATTCGCTATATCGCCAGACTCAAGAGTTGATTGCGATTTTTCCGTGTGCCGTGTAATATCAAAGTCTATAAATTCAAGATACATTCAAGCCATAAATCGAAATATTAAATTTTGGTGGTGACTAATGGAGAGAAGGATAGGCTCAAGACACTATTACGAGATTCCAATTGAGGTCGGCTACTTTAACTCAGGGGAGATGATTAAGGTTCAGTCAAAAAATCATTGTGAAAAGGGAATGTGTTTTGAATCCCCCATCTCTTTCCAACGAGAAGTAGTACTTAATATCAGGATAAAAGATTTTCATCCCCATGGCCCTTGTGTTGGCCTCTGTGAAGGATTACGTTCCATGACATTGGCAGAAGTGATGTGGTGTCGCGAAGTGCCAGATGCTAATAATCCCCACTATATGGTTGGTATCAAATTTTTGCGATAATTGCCTAAACGAAAAATGGGGACGTCTATGATTTTGGCATAGGTAGTTTGTACAGCTTGTAAACAACCTCCCCACTGCCTATATTTGACCCCGGGTCCGTTCGTTAGGTCGGGGGTTGCGCGCCCGACCTCACCGCTTCAATCATGACTCGCAGGCGGGTACGCCGGCATCAGCGGCGGTGGCTGTGGCAGCCCGCCTGGCTTCTTTTGCAGCTTATCCAGCAGATAGTTCACCGCGGTCTCCAGCTGCGGGTCGTGGCCGGCGATCAGCTCGCCCGGGGAGTCATCCACGGTGATGTCCGGTTCCACGCCGTGGTTCTCAAGAACCCATTCCGAATCAAGCCCGTAGAGACTGTCTTCGGGCACAGTGATGTAACCGCCGTCCAGCAGCGGCCAGTAACCGCGAATGCCGCGCACGCCACCCCAGGTGCGGGTGCCGATCAGCGGTCCCAGGCCGTATTTTCGGAAGTAGAACGGGAAGATGTCGCCGTCCGAGGCCGAGTAATGGTTGATCAGGCAGGCCTTGGGACCGGCCACCAGCTGCTGCGGGATCGGTATCGCCACGCGTTCTCGGTTGGTGCTCATGCCGACCAGGATGCGGCGCAACCGCTCCAGCACGATCTGATCGATGAAGCCGCCGCCGTTGAAGCGGTCGTCCACGATCAGCGCCTGCTTGTCGAGCTGGTTGTAGAACTGGCGGATGAACTGTTCCATGCCCAGGGCTTCCATGTCCGACAGGTAGACGTATCCGACCTTGCCGCCGGAGAGCTTGTTCACGAATTCGCGGTTGTGCTCGATCCAGGCCAGTTCGCGCACCTGCAGCTCCTTTTTTACCGGCTGCACCACGACCTTGCGCGGCTTGCCGTCGGGCTTGTCGGCCACGGTCAGGGTGATGGTGGCGTCGGTCTTGCCCACGAACAGGCTGTAAGGGTTGGTCGGGGCCTTGAGCGCTTGACCATCCACCTCCAAGAGGAAGTCGCCCTGCGCGACCTTCAGGCCGGGTTGCGTCAGCGGCGAGCGGTAGTCCTCGCGGGTGTTGTCGCCGGGGTAGATGCGCGTGAAGTAGTAACGCCCCGAGGCGGCATCGAGGCCGAAATCCACACCCAGCAACGCGGTGGGCTCCGGCGTGCCGGTGTCGAGGTCGTCACCGCCGCCGACGTAGGTGTGCGAGTTGCCGAGCTCTCCCTGCATCTCGCCGATGAGGTAGTTGGCATCCTCGCGCGAGCCCATCAGCGGCAGGAGCTTTTCGTAGGACGCGTGCACCGCGTTCCAGTCGACGCCGTTCATCTTGCGGTTGTAGAAGAAGTCACGCTCCAGGCGCCAGGCCGACTCGAACATCTCGGTCCACTCCATGCGTGGCTCGATGCGCGCGCGCAGATGCGACAGGTCCAGCGGCTTTTTTCCCTCGCCCTTGTCGCCGGTTCCGTCGCCGGTTCCTTCGCCGGTTCCGTCGCCGGACTTGGCGTCGACAATGAAGAAGTCCTTATCCTTCTTATAGAGCAGCTTGCTGCCGTCGGCTGACAGGCGGTAGCTGTCCAGATCCTCGACCACCACCGCATCCTTTCGCTCCTTCATGTCGTAGACATGCAGCACCGACTTCTCGCCCGGAAGCTTCCCCTCGATGGTGTTCATGGGCGTGGTGAAGTAGTAGACCTTGTCTTTGCGAACATCCAGGCCGGCGATCTCGGCGGCGGGGATGGGAAGCGGCACGGCGCGCGTCATCAGGCCGTCGAGGTCGACGTGAATCGGCTTGGAGGCTCCGGGCTTCCAGCTGTTGCCGTTCTTGCCGGGTGCTTCCTCGTTCTCCTTATCTTTCTTGTCCTTCTTCGTGTCGCCGTCCTTTTGATCGGCTTCGAATGCGGATTCATCCGAGCGCGGCGAGAACGGCGATGGCGTGTCCGCGGCCAGCGTCGCGACGTAAATGCCGGTGCTCTTGAGCGCGGCAACGTCGAACTCGGTCTCGCTGAATACCGGGTTCTCGTGACGTGTTGAGACGAAGTACAGGTACTTGCCCTGCGGGTCGAACACCGGGTTAGAGTCGTTGTCGCGTGAGGCGCTGACCTTGGTGGCCTTGCCAGAATTCAGGCTGTAGAGCCAGATCGAGCGCACGAAGTTGGCATCGGTCAAGCTGTAGGCCAACCAGCGGCCATCCGGCGACCAGGCGTAGTCGTGAATCTCCTGGAAGTCGTCTTGAGCGATGGACTTGGGTGCGCCGCCGGCGATGTCCAGCAGCCACAGCCGGTGGGCATTGTCGGAGAAGGCGAGCCGCTTGCCGTCTGGAGACCACACCGGCTGGTAGAAGAAGCCTTCCTTGAAGTGGGTGAGCAGCTTCTCAGGACCACCTCCTGCCGGGCGCAGCGCGATCTGCTGACCGCCGCTGCCGTCGGTAGTGTAGGCGATCTGCGTGCCATCCGGCGAAAAGGCGGGGTGGTCGTCGTCGGCGTCGGAACTTTGTGTCAGGTTGCGGGTATCGCCGTGCTTGGCCGGTACGGTGAACAGGTCGCCGCGCGCATTGAACAGCGCGCGCTTGCCGTTAGGGGCCAGGTCGTAATCGGTCTGCTGCGCGGCGTCGGTGTCGCGCAGCGTCTTTCCGGCGTCGACCCATCGCGGGCTGGTGCGAAGGCCGTCGTCGGGTACGCGCACGACGAGTTTGTGGAGCTGCTCGCCCGGCAGGTCCAGCACGTACAGGCTGCCGCCCTGCTGAAAGACGATGCCGTCGTCACCCAGCGAGGGAAAGTCGATGTCGTAGTCGGTGAAGTGGGTGACCTGGCGGAACTTCTTGCTGTCGAGGTCGTAGGCCCAGATGTTCTCGCGCCGGTCGCCGGAGTGATCCGACAGGAAGTAGATCACGTGGCCGTACCACATCGGTGCGGTTTCGGTGCCGCGCCAGTCGGTGATGCGTTTGAGCTTCTTGCTGTCGAAGTCGTAGGTGTAGACGTCCTGGGCCAAGCCGCCGTCATAACGCTTCCAGGTGCGGAAATTGCGGAAGATGCGGTTATAGGCGATCTGCTTGCCGCCGGGGCCGTAGGTCATCAGGCCGCCGCGATCCAGCGGCAGCGCCTGAACCGGCCCGCCGGCTACCGGTACACTGAACAACTTGCCGTACCAGGCGTTCCAGGCGTCGCGTCGCGACAGGAACACGATGTTTTTCGAGTCCGGCGTCCATGTCACCACCATGTTGTCCGGGCCCCAGCGCAGCGGCGCCTCCGGCACCACATCGGAGTGGAAGGTCAGGCGCCTCGCGTCGCCGCCACCGGCCGGGATGACGTAGACGTCGCGGTTGCCCTGGTATGCCCCGGTGAACGCGATCCAGAGCCCGTCTGGCGAAAAGCGCGGCATCAGCTCGTAGCCGGGTTCTGCGGTCAGGCGCCAGGCGGTGCCGCCGTCGCGGCTCACCTCCCACAGGTTGCCGTGGGCCTCGAAAGCCACGAGCTTGCCGTGCAGAGTGGGATAGCGCATCAAGGTGGAGCCGTCGTCGGCCCGGGCGGTGGCGAAACAAGCAGCGGTAAACAGCAGCGCCCCTAGTGCGGTTGCAATGCGGAAATGTGAGGACATTTGTTGTGCTCCCTGGGTTAGTCGAGCCCGAAGTTCAACAGACCACCGTCCGGAACTTCGGTTTCCGGGTGGGTTGATGGGAACTTGCTTCTTTTAGAAAAGTTTATGCAGGATTACAATAGGTTGTCAAGCGTTGGAATGGAGACGGGCCACGCTAATAGGCTATTAATATAGAGGAAAGTCTTAATGACACCCCTGAAAATGGGTGCGATATTGAACTTTTTGAGTCCAAAAACAGCGATATAGCAATGACGAGAGAAAAAGGGATCGACTTTGACCTTTTTGATTTAAAACGAGCAAGTATGAAGATAGCGCTAAGATGTACAAATGAAGATTATATCTGACAGAATGAAAAATATGTCCTAATTCAATCTGACAACCACGGGTAATTGTTGATACCGATGCATTCAAGTCTTTAGATATTTTAATGTAATCTGAAGGTTTGATAGCAACGAAATACTTGGAATATTGAAACTTTATCAGTCAGATCCAACCGCTCCTGATATTACGGAAATTGGTATGGTATCAAAGCTCACCTTCAGGCCAGGGGCAGGCCGACTATTTATATTTCACGAGTAAACGAGGCGTCAGGTTGATATTTAAAAAACATTTACATTTTTGTAAAGTTATGGGAACTTTTGACGATATTAATGAACAAAATGCTATTTTCTACATGGGGCGTAGGAAATAACCTTACATTCATGATTCAGAAAAAGGCGCAGCCAAAATGAAACAAGACGCCACTGTGCACGAGGTGGTATGCTATGTCGGCCATGATGGGCTAACTACCTTGAGTTGTCCAAATTGCAACGCGACCAAAACAATCGATACCAACAAAAAAGATTATTCATTCAAGAGCTTTAAAGCAAAGTGCAAATGTGGGGCATCGATTAGAGGCTGGTTTGAGTTCCGGCGCTACTTCCGTAAAAAAGTACGTCTTTCAGGTTTTTATAAGCAAATGAAAACTGGAAACAGGGGGTATATAATCGTTGAGAATATTTCCCTGGGAGGTGTGGGGTTTCGTTGTATTACGGAACACAGCATTCAAAGAGGCGACCAGCTTGATATCACCTTTACTTTAGACAATCCCAAACAATCTAAAGTAACGCTCAAGGTTGAGGTGCTGCACATCAATGATAGATTCATTGGCGTAAAAAGATGCGATATCGATGAAATGCAGCCGGAACTTGGTTTTTATTTAAGATAGTACCATCAATTTATTATGGGAAATGCGGGCTGATAATCTATAGTTATCAGTGGGGAGAGGGCATTGATAAACTGTAATGACTGTAATCATGAAATCTCTGAAGGAACAATTATCTGTCCGAAATGTGGCACGCCCAATATGGTTGCGAGAAAATCTCTTGCAACGTCCACACAAACCAATACAGTTCAAAAACTTCGAAAAAAGTTCAAAGCGATTTCATTAGTGTTCATAGTTATGATAATTTTTGGAGGTTATGAGTTAGCCGAAGCGATTACTGAGAAATACTTAAACGACACAATCCTCCCAACTTCACTTATCATAATTGGAATAGTCGGGCTCATTCTGATTCGTATTCATGTTTGGCTGCACCCAAAATAGATGGATTGTAAAAGGAAATCCGCATTTAGGGAAGTGGGGCCTGGGGCAGGCCGCCCGTTTTTTGATCTGAACCGATAGCCGGAATGATGTTGTCTGTAATTTCCAAGATGTATTCTCGCCATATCAGACAGGCTCATAGCTCAATGATTATGCAGAAACTGGTATAATAATATTGAAATTGATGTTCATATAGGACAAAATTGTTAAAAAAACCTTAGCATCAACATAGTCCCTTAAAACAACCTGACAATCAATGGTTAAGTGATTCAATGAATTACACATCGGAATTGGACGACAACAGCGGCATATGCACAGTCCGTGTGACGGGTGAGTATCGCCGTCCCGATGACAGCGATAGACTGAAGCGCTTTGCTGTCGAGTTTTCTGAAAAAT